>JAOUFO010000420.1 GCA_029858165.1 Deltaproteobacteria bacterium
TTGAGGTGAACAAAACCATCCTGTCCCGCTCCCGGGTGTTTGAATTAAAACCCCTGGACCCCGATGACCTGAAAGCGGTGGCGGCCCAGGCCCTGGGGGACCCGGCGCGGGGATACGGCAGCCGCAAAGTGGAGATTGCCCCGGATGCCCTGAATCATCTGGCACGGGTGGCCAACGGGGATGCACGGGCCTTGCTCAATGCCCTGGAACTGGCGGTGGAAACCACCCCTCCCGATGAACACCAGACGGTGCGGGTCACCCTGGAAGTGGCGGAGGAATCCATCCAGCGCAAAGCGGTGCTTTACGACAAGGAGGGGGATGCCCATTTTGACACCATATCCGCCTTCATCAAATCCTTGCGGGGATCGGACCCCGATGCGGCCCTGTACTGGATGGCCCGCATGGTGTATGGGGGGGAGGAACCCCGGTTCATCTTCCGCCGGATGATCATTTTTGCCGGGGAGGATGTGGGGTTGGCGGACCCCGCCGCCCTGCCCATGGTGATGGCGGCGGCCCAGGCGTTTGATTATGTGGGGATGCCGGAAGGCCGGTTTCATCTGGCGGAAGCCTGTCTGTACCTGGCCCTGGCCCCCAAAAGCAATTCGCTGTTCGGGTTTTGGGATGCCCTGGAGGCGGTGGAAAAAGACCGGGCGGGGGATGTGCCCTCCCATCTGAAGGACGCCAGCCGGGACGGCCCCGGTCTGGGTCACGGCCAGGGGTATCAATACCCCCATGCCTACCGGGACCACTGGGTGGCCCAGCAATATCTGCCCGATGTGCTGCAAGGCCGGGTGTTTTACGAACCGGGGGAGCAGGGGTTTGAGGCCGGTTTAAAAACCAGGGTGCTTCAATTGCGGGAGGCCCAACTGGCCGCCGGGCAGGAGGGGGCGCTGGGTCTATTGGGGCCTCTGGACGGGCCATCCCTTTGGGCTGAACAATCTGCTCCGGCAGGGGCTGGGGCCAGACGGGAATCAGAATTTTTACGCCGGGGCGAAACCGCCCTTGGCGGCCATCTGGCGGCTGTGCGGGAAGCCATGTTTGCCCTGGCCGGGGTGGAACGCGGCCATCTGGTGTTGGATGCCAACGCCGGGTCCGGCCTGCTGGTGTGGGAGGCGGTCCGCCGGGCCGCCGAGGGTGGGGTGTGGTGTCTGGCCTCCACTCCGGCGGAAGCCGCCGCCCTGGAACAGCAGGCCCAAAAGCTGGACACTTTGGCCGCCCCGGTGGTGCTGTGTGGAGAATTGAATCAGTTGGAACCCCTGATGGAGGCCCGACAGGAAGGTCGGGTGATCTTTGACCGGATTCTGGTGCGGAATCTGGCGGGCCGGTTGTTGCCCGCCCCTGCTTCTGGCGGACCGACCGGTCTGGATGGGGCGGAAAAATTCCGCCTGGGCGCGGAGAGGCTGGCCCGGGTGCTGGCAATGGGGGGATGTCTGGTCTGGGGGGAGCCGGTTCCCCGGCTGGGGCAGCCTCCCCTGGCCGCCCTGTTGGCGGATGACATTCTGCCTGGGGTCCCCCCCCATTTGAAACAGGTGCTGCTGGCCGCGGAGGACAGCCTGTACCACGATTCATCCGACCCGCTGGTCAACTGGGATGCGGAGGAGCTGGCTGAAGGGGTGGAGCGGGCGGGATTGCGGGTGGTGCGCCGGGAGGCTTTGGTGCGGGAGGTGATGTTGCCGGTGGACCGCGGGTTGTTGGACCGCTGGTTTGGCCGCACATCTCAGGATGGGGGCCGATTGAGCCAGGCCATTCTGGCCAACCATCCGGGGGAGGAGGGGTTTTCTCTGGCGGCGGATGGTCGGCGTTTGCTGGAATCCTGGCTGGGACGGACCATCCGCCGCCGAACCGTCGTGGCCCTATTAAAGGCCCAAAAATAAAAACACCGGCCAGCCTGAAAAACCGGCGGGGGAACGAATCCCCCCGCACCCCCCTTTTGGGACCCGTGAAGAAGGCGCAAACAGGGTCCAGGGAACCTTGCTCCCTGGTGGGGCTTGGGGCAACGCCCCAAAATACAAAAACACCGACCAGCCGGAAAAACCGGCGGGGGAACGAATCCCCCCGCACCCCCCCTTTTGGGACCCGTGAAGAAAGCGCGAACAGGGGCCAGGGACCCT
>JAOUFO010000421.1 GCA_029858165.1 Deltaproteobacteria bacterium
AACATCTGAACATAGAATATTCGGGTTCCATAGCGGGCGCGCCGGAGCTTATCAACCCGCCCCCGCCCTTCAAACCCATTGTGGAAAACGAGTGGTTTTACGATACCGGGGTGTTGATAAGGCTTCCCATCCCGTTTTTAAGGCCCACCCTGGGGGTGGCCCTGATCAACGGCAACAATTCATCCAAAAAATTTGACCCGGCTTCCGGCTTGATGGAGGAGGTGAACATCGGGCTGGCCCTGGGGCCGATGATGCTGGGGGAAACCATTCAGCTTGTTTTATCCGCGGATGTGAGAGACGTGACCAAAAACAACCCGGAATTTGCCCGGCATGAGCCTCTCCGCCGCCACCTGGGGGGGGAATTATCCTTTTTCCCCATCGGCAAAAACCTGTACGGCCTGCAACTTCGCGGGGGGACCTCTCAGGGGTATCCCACTGCCGGGGCGGCCATCAATTTCACCAAAAACCTGTCGCTGGAAGCCGCCCAATACACCGAGGAATTGGGCAGCCCCGATTCCCTGGACCCCGCCCAACAACGAATCCCCCAAAAGCGGACCACCGCCCAGGTGCGGCTGAAGTTTTAGTCACACCCTGGATGAGGGGGCCGGGCACCCGGATTATTTATCCAGGTATTTGGCGTAGAACTCCTCCAGCCATTTTTTCATGTCGGGGGTCATGTATTCAAAGTTGATTCCCCCCCGGTCGGTGATTTCCCAGAATTTGGCTTTTTGGACCGCCATCAGTTCGGTTTTCACCTCCCCCAGCCATTCCTTGGTTTCACTCATCAGACTCTGGTGGATTTTAGACAAAGTGGGCCGGTGGTTGCCTTCTGAAAGCAGATTGGCCGCCAGGATCACATGGGCCTTGCGCACCCCTTTGTGGACAAAGGGCACTTTTTTCACCTCCGCCGAATCGCTCATGGATAAAAAGTTATCCAAAATGGTATCCAGGTTGGGGATGTGGGATCGGTATCCTATCTGCAACAAAGTGCCGATATCCATGGCCGCCACCAGCATCAAAAAGGGGATTCCCCCCCGCATGGATTCCTGTCCGTAATAATGAATAAAATGGGCGATTTCATCCGCCAGGGGCCGGTTACCCGCCAGCAGAGATTCTCCCAGCCTGCGGTACTGATAAAACAGGGTGAACACCGCCCGCTGGTTGCGGTCGTTTACCGCCCGCCGCAGGTAGGTGTTAAAGTATTCCAGACAAAAATAGAGGCTTTCCCCATCCTGGTTCTCCTCCGCGGTCAGGGCTATCTGGCGGGTGTTGGTGGCGATGGCGGAAATCGCGTCCGGCATGTTTTTAAGGGCCTGGTTGAAAATCAGTTCCAGATTCATCAGCCCCCTGGCTTCCACCCACACCTTCCGCCGCGCAATTTCCTCTAAAAATTCAGACGAAATGGAAATAAAATGGGAGGATTTGGGCTGAAACCAATCCGGGTTCATTTCAGATTTTTGGGGGATGTATTTGCGCACCATCAGGCACAGGGTGTCAATGCTCATCAGGGCCACGTTTCTATCCACCTGGGTCACCGCCGAAAGGGCGATATCCGATACCTGGTCCAACCCCATGGCGGCATGATTTTTTATTTTTTCCAGATGAATACCGGTCTCTTTTCCGGCCGCGGACCGGATGGTGGCCTCCTGGTTGTTTTCAATGGCCCCCAATATGTTGGAAGGGGTCAAAAACTGAAACACATACCGAAAGTAGGGAATCAGCATCACCAGCAGCATGGTGGTCAGCGCCATCAAAAAAATGATGCCCCAGGTGGGAACAAAATGGCTCCGAATGGCGTATAGAATCCAGACGCAATACACCGACGAGAACACCATGGCAAAAATGGTGAAGATGTTCATTTTGTCGGCCAGGAACAAATCCACCAGTTTGGGGGTGTACCGCTGGGCGGCCAACTGCACCACAATGGCGGATACGGTAAGGGTCAGCCCCAAGATGCCGATGATGACTTCCGGCAGGTTGCCCACCGCTCCCTGGGCGGTTTGGGCATCAATGGACAACAGGGTGAGCATCAAATCGTAGAACCCCCCAAACCCCCCAAGGTCAATCACGGTGGTGATTCCAAAAAACACAAACACCACGCCGGTGA
>JAOUFO010000062.1 GCA_029858165.1 Deltaproteobacteria bacterium
ATACAGTTTTTTCGCTTTGACCAGAACGTGTTCCCTGACTCCGATTTTTCCGAAATCGTGCAAAAGGGAGGCATATCGGATTTCCTGCAACTGTTCATAATTAAATTTTTGGTTTTTGAACCTGGGTGAATCGTCTTTATCCACCAGTTCCGCCAACCCGACTGTGAGTGTGGAGACCCTTTGGGAATGACCGGATGTGGTGGGGTCCCTGGATTCAATGGCTTTTACACTGGCATTGATAAACCCGTTGAACAGTTGCTTGATGGATTCTACAAATTGAGCATTTTGAATGGCGATGGACGCCTGGGATGCAATGGACATGACCATCTTGGTGTCATCCTCGGAAAAGGGAAGAATATCCTTCACACAGGTTTCCGGGTTTTCAAGCTTCAGGTTCGGCGCCTTTTTGCGGTTGATCAGCTGAATGACCGCGATGGTTTCCCCTTTATAGTTCATCATCGGGACCGTCAGCATGGATTTGGTGCGGTATCCGATGCTTTTATCAAACTCCTTGCCACCCCACCCATAGGGGGCTTCCGGTGAAATAAAGTAGGCATCCTCAAAATTCAGAAATTTTTGAGTAATGGCCACATGGCCGTAAATGGAGGTGTTGGTGATATCCACCACAAAAGACCGAAAGGGGACCTGTTTTGAAAAATTTTGGGCCACCTGGAAAAGCATTTTTTTGTTTTCCAGGTATTTTTCCGGATTATCCGGGATATTGGGGTCCGGTTCTATCATATACAAAGAGCCCGCATCAGCCCAGGTCATCTCTCTGCATTTGGCCACAATCAATTCCAACAACTGGTTCAAGTCTTTTTCCGTTGATAGAGCCATTCCGATCTCATTCAACGTATCCAGGTCATTGGACTGTTTCATCTCCAACACCTTCAGCTCATTCAGTTCCATATCCTGATGAATGGCATCCAGAGTTTTGTTGATTTTGAACAGCCAGAAATCGGGCTGGGGGTTGTGCTGCATGATGTCTATACCCGCCCGTTTGTGAATATCCACCCCTTTGAATTCATCGTTTTCAAAAAAAAGAATGACTTTGCCGGTTAGCGGCAATTCCTTTGATTGACCAAACAATTTTTCCGTCATCTGGTAAAACTGTACATGGTCCGCCACACAGATAACGAATTCGTTTGCCACGGCCTGAATGATTTTTTCGGTCAGAGTTTTGTAAGGGATCACCTCCACCTCAGAAACCATACAATCCCGGCAATCCAACGCCAAGTTTGAAAAATGTTCCGGAATATATATTGGAGTCGCTTTTGCCATGCTTTTGGGCTTGGGGCCCAAATTGGGTTCTAAAGGAGCCTGAATCAATTTTTTTCTCCTGTTCATGATTCAAATTATACAATAATCACCAATTTAAACTATTTTTATGTGGGTGTTAAACGGTTTATCGGTTTTTGGTCTGGTCCTGTGGATGCAAATTTGTGACCGCTGCATGGTTTGGAAGGATTTTCAGAAAAATGGAGTTTGGGATTTGTTTTGTTAACATAATAATTTCATCTAATTTTTCAAAATTAAACCATTTCCACCATCAGCCGTTAAACAACCTGTAGGGGTGAATTAAAAAAACTACGGTTTGACAGATTTTTAGCGAAATTTTATAGTTGTATGAGGAAGCCCTCTCCAATCCCTTAAAACCCTGAACACTAGGAACCTCCATGGGCAAAGCAAAACTTTATCCAATGCTGCCAATGCGGGATATCGTGGTATTTCCCCACATGACCACCCCGTTTTTCATTGGCCGCAAGAAATCCATGGCGGCCCTGGAAACCGCTTTGGCGGGGGACCGCTGCGTTTTTGTGGTGGCTCAGAAAGACCCCATGGTGGAACATCCCACCCAGGAGGACCTTTACCAAATCGGGACCGTCGGCAACATTCTGCAAATCATGAGGCTGCCCAACGGGACCATCAAAGCCCTGTTTGAATCAAAACAAAGAGGGCGGCTCATCAAAGCCGAAACAGATGAGTTGAAATACGGGGGTTTGGTTGAATTGGTTGAGGAATCCATAACCGATGAAGCTGAAATGATCGCCCTGGCCAAAACCACCCGAAATGAACTGGATACCTACCTGAAGGAAATCAAACGCAGCACCGAAGGCGTGGACCAGGTGGCCTTAAACACCGATGATCCATACAGTCTGGCAGATCGGATTGCCCCTTTGTTGCACATTGATCTGGTGAAAAAACAAGAACTTTTGGAAATTTCCGATCCCAAGCTCAGACTTGAGAAGGTTTTTGAAAGGATGATTGAAGAGGCGGAAATTAAAAAGCTGGAAAAGAAACTTAAAGAACGGGTTCAAGGTCAAATCGGGCGGACCCAGAAGGAATACTATCTCAACGAGCAGATCAAGGCGATCCAAAAGGAATTGGGCACCAGCGAGGACGGTAAAGCTGAAATTGAAGAGTACGAAAAAAGGATAGACGATTCCAAAATGGCCCCTGAAGCCCTGGAAGTGGCCAAAAAAGAGCTTAAAAAGCTGAAAATGATGTCTCCCATGTCCGCGGAAGCCAACGTGGTGCGGAACTATCTGGATACCCTTTTATCCATGCCCTGGGGGATAAAAACCAAGGACAACTTTAACCTGACCCGCTCTCAGAAAATTTTGGATGAGGATCATTACGGGCTGGATAAGGTGAAGGAAAGGATCATTGAATACCTGGCCGTGGCTAAAATGTCCGGCAAAATCAAAGGCCCCATCATCTGTTTGGTGGGACCTCCCGGAGTGGGAAAAACCTCCCTGGCGAGAAGTGTCGCCAGGGCTTTGGGGCGCAAGTTTGTCCGCATGAGTCTGGGGGGCATCCGGGACGAGGCGGAAATCCGCGGCCACCGCCGGACCTACATCGGCGCTTTGCCCGGAAAAATCATCCAATCCTTGAAAAAGGCTAAAAGCAACAACCCTCTTCTGTTGTTGGACGAGGTGGATAAAATGACCCATGGAGTGATGGGGGATCCGGCAGCCGCCTTGTTGGAGGTACTGGACCCGGAGCAAAACAACTCCTTTATGGACCATTATCTGGAAGTGGAATACAATCTTTCAGATGTTTTGTTTTTTTGCACCGCCAACACCCTTTCAGGGATACCCGCCCCGTTGCGGGACAGAATGGAAATCATCACCCTGCCCGGCTATACCGAACTTGAAAAAGAAAACATTGCCATCCGCCATCTCATTATCAAACAACTGGATGAAAACGGGCTTAAACCGGCTCAGGTTAAGTTTCATCGCCACTCCATCGTAGACATCATCCAGGGGTACACACGGGAAGCCGGGGTGAGAAACCTGGAAAGGGAGATCGGCAAGGTGTGCCGGAAAATCGCCACCGACCTGGTGAAGCATCCCCACAAAAAACTGATTACGGTCACCTCTAAAAAAATAAATGATTTTCTGGGGGTGATCAAATTCACCCATGATCTGGTTGAAGGGAGTAACGAGGTTGGGGTGGCCACGGGATTGGCCTGGACCCAAAACGGCGGAGAATTGCTGTTTATTGAATCCACCCTGATGCGGGGTGTGGGCCAGCTTCAGATTACCGGTCGGCTGGGGGATGTGATGAAGGAATCGGTTCAGGCCGCCCTCAGTTATGTACGGGCCAACGCTGCCAAATTGGGCATTGACCCCAAAGTGTTTAAAAAAACCGACATCCATATCCATTTGCCGGAGGGAGCCATTCCCAAAGACGGCCCCTCCGCCGGCATCACCCTCATCACCACCATCGTCAGCGCCTTCACCCAGATCCCTGTCCGTAAAAAAGTCGCCATGACCGGAGAGATCACCCTGCGGGGAAAAGTTTTGCCCATCGGTGGTTTGAAGGAAAAACTGCTCGCGGCCAAGCGCGGGATGGCAGAGGAAGTGCTGATTCCATTCAACAATCAAAATGATCTGGCCGAAGTCCCCAACGAAATCAAAAAAGGGTTGAAAATTCACCCGGTCAAAACGGTTATGGAGGGATTGCAATATTCCCTTGAGCGGATGCCACAACCCTTGTCAGATCCAAGAGACAAGGATGATGAAGGCAAAGGTGTGAAGGATTTGTTGCAGCCTTCGGGGAAGGTCAACGACATTTCTCCCCCGGCCTATACCTAATTTACAACCTCCCAGCCTCCACAACAAAAAACCCCGGTTGCCCGCAGGCACCGGGGTTTTTTGTTGTGGAGCGGGATATCCTGCTTACTCGGTTCCCCCTTTGGATTCCTGCTCCTGGTTCAACTGAATTTGTCCGTTTTTATCCGCACTGACCTTAAAGGTGACATTCATGTCACAATCAGCCGGATAACACACATACTCATAAGAGTACTTTCCGGTAATGACTGTTTTTTCCGCCGTGATATTCGCCTGATAAGAGGTTTCCACTCCCATCAGTTTGATGGTGGTATCCTTGTATTTGGTTGCCAGAACCAGCAGAAAGGGTGTGTTTTGCTCAGGCTTCATCCCTTTTTTATAAATTCCGGCCAGATAATCCCCATCAAACATCGGGGCCTTACCCAAAGAGGGATCCATCACTTTTTGCAAGGCCGCCATTCTGTTTGCATAGGACAGACTGAGACAGATACCGTCTGCCTCTTTTCCCTTTTGACAGGTATTCCGTTGTTTCAACCAATTTTTCTGGTCCGCCACCAACCCCGCCGCCTCTCTTTTGGACAATTTGGCTTTGGCCGCCTTATACAAACCACCCATTTCCTTGTCCGCCTGGGCCAGTCGTTTATCATGACACAAGCCTTGTTCTATGGGGGTGGAAGCCTTGTCGCAGTCAAACCCTGTTTCATAGGTGCTTGGGATAAAGTGGTAAACGGGTTCGTTCTCATTCCCAGGAATCTTGACCGTCACGGTTTTTTGCCGTTTGGTTCCCCCTTCCTTCAGGGTAAAAGTCCATTTTTGCTTTGGTGAATTGGGGTCAAGGGGAACCACCACCTGTTTATCCTCAGCATGCAAGCCATCCGTAAACACCGCGGAGCCGGATGTTATCACCTCATTGGGGCCATAGGGCACATCCCGATCCAAAGTTTCCCAATTGAATCCGGCCGCGGTCACTTTATCTATATTCAGGTAATTGTACACTTCCTGGGTTTCGGGGGGATTTTCCAGCACGTCCCAACGGCCTTCCCATTTTTTTGCCGCCTGGGGATCTAGGGCCCACCCTGTTTGAGGCCATAATCCAACCATCAGCACCATCGACAACAACAAACCTGTCCCGCGTAACGGGGCCATCCTTGTTTGTTCCATTTTCACCTGATTAGATTTAGGTTTTTTATAGGAGCTATGTCCCTTTTTCCCAATTGAACACCGAGGGAGGCAAATAGCTGCGCCAAACTACGGGTGCGGCTTCAAGCCGCATCACCACCTCCACCGGAGGCAGCCAGACAGGCTCCACCGGGGGTTTCATCAGCCGGAAACTGGAGACATGCAGGGATTTATTCCCTTTTTTCCAGTTGCATGGGCGGCAGGAGGTCACCACATTGGTCCAGCAGGTTTTTCCCCCTTTGCTGCGGGGAATGACATGGTCAAAGGTTAAAACATAGGGGGGGTAAACAGTATGGCAGTACTGGCAGGTATAGTTGTCCCGCACAAAAAGATTTCGCCGGGAAAACCGGATCTGTTTTTGTCGGGATTTTACAAATCGGGTTAATTTCATTACCGCGGGGAGACGCATCGCCAAACTTGCGCTATGAATCACCCGGTCGTATTCCTCCAAAACCTCAACCTTTTGGGTAAGGCAGAGGACAATGGCCCTTTTCCATGAGATGACCTTGATGGGCTCGTAGGATGATGAAATCAACAACGCGCTTTCCATAATCGCCAAACCCACATGACCGGTTGTTTATGTCGCTTCATTCGGTTTTTTTCTGTATATCAGAACCCATCTATCCAATCCATTTTTTTGTTTTTAACCATTTTTCGTATAGACCTTGTTCCCGACTGAAAAAACCGCCGAATTCATCATTAAACATTGGTTTTTATTATATTTTCCTTTTCTTAAAACTTATTTCCCGCTAAAGTTGTTCAATAGATATAAATCTTTCGTTGTTTTTCTCTTAATATAATGAATTTACCAGCTACCCACCCACATAAAAGGACTATGAACGAACCCTTGAAAATTCTGATTGTAGACGATTCCCGCATCTTCCGCAGCGTGATTGACAAAGCCTTGGAGGGGGACCCCAATTTCAGGGTCATCGCTTCTGTCTGGAACGGTGTAAAGGCGTTGGAAGCGATTGGAACAGAGCGCCCCGATCTGGTTACCCTGGATGTGGAAATGCCGGAAATGGATGGATTGGCCACCCTGGGTAAAATCATGGAAATCAACCGAAAAACCCCGGATATTCCCGAAATCGGGGTGATCATGGTCAGTTCCCATACCCATCAAGGGGCCAAAATCACCATCCAATCCCTTGAAGAAGGGGCTTTTGACTTCCTGGCAAAGCCTGAAGGGGCAAACCTGGATGAAAGTCTGGCCAAACTGAAATCGGAACTGAAATCAAAATTGTTGGCATTCAGCGAAAAATCCGGCAGGAAGCAAAAAAGATCCGTCATTGGCCCCATTGATTCACCCCAAGCCTCACCAGCTCCCCGGCCTCCCACTTCCACCAGGATTAAGGCGGTTTTGATTGGGGTATCCACCGGCGGACCCCGGGCGCTTACCAACATTTTGCCTGAAATTTCTGAACTCATCCATTTGCCCATTTTTATCGTTCAGCACATGCCTCCGGTATTCACCCGCTCTCTGGCCGACAGCCTTGATAAAAAATGCCGCCACCATGTTGTGGAGGCCAATGACGGGGATGTTGTTGATGAAAATAAAATTTTCATCGCCCCAGGAAACCGCCATATGGTGGTTCGTTCCATTGGGGATGGGAAAACAACTGTCGGCCTCAATGACCAGCCCCCGGAAAACGGATGCCGCCCCGCAGTGGATGTGATGTTCCGGTCTGCCGCCAATGTGTATGGAGGGGACGTTGTTGCCGTGGTATTGACCGGAATGGGGGTGGATGGAACCAACGGGCTTGCCCCGTTAAAAAGATCCGGAGCCCATGTGATTGCCCAGGATGAAGAATCCAGTGTGGTTTGGGGTATGCCGGGATCCGCTGTTGCATCCGGCAATGTGGATATGATTTCGCCCCTGGATAAAATTCCAAAGGCCATTGAAAAAATCATTCTCAACTCAGGACGGTTATCATGACCATTGAACAGGAAGAGTTTGATCTCGTCCGTTTTGAAATCCAAAAGCTTTGCGGTCTTCACCTTCAGCCGGATAAGCTGTATCTGGTGAAACAACGCCTTGAACCGCTGGCTCAGGCGATGAATGTAGGCGGGTTGAGCGGGTTGATTGCGAAAATGAAAAATGAGAAGGACCCCCAGTTGATGGATGATGTCATTTCCGCCATCACCACCCACGAAACCTCATTTTTCAGAGATGAACACCCTTATCAGACTTTCTTGGAGGATGTGTTGCCCACTTTGGTGGCTTTGGTCAAGAAAAGAAAAACTGAAAGTACCCGGAAGGGAAGCAAAATCAGCATCTGGTGTGCGGCCGCATCTACCGGCCAGGAGCCTTACAGCTTGTCTATGCTGATTCATGATTACCTTCAATCGCATCCTGGAACCAGGGTGGAAGCAGACGATTTTTGCATTCTGGCCACCGACATTTCCTCCCATGTGTTGGCCAAGGCCATAGATGGACGGTATTCAGAATTTGAAACCTCCCGGGGGTTGGCCCCCCATCATTTGCAGAAATACTATGTACACCAGGGAACCCATTGGGTTCTTAAAGAAGAAGTGAAGCGCATCGTTCATTTTCGCCGGGTGAATCTGGTAGAGGACTTTACCCACCTGGGGGGGTTTGACCTTATTTTTTGCAGAAATGTGTTGATCTACTTTCATGATGATGACAAAAGAAAAATTTTAAAGGGCTTTAACTCACTGCTTTCCAATGAGGGTTTCCTCTTTTTGGGAGCATCGGAAAACACCTATCAGCTATCCGATGATTTTGATACCGTCCGGAAAAATCAAACCATGTATTACAAGCCCAAAATTGGAGGGGGGGCCAAGGCCGGTTAAGAAAATCCCGGCGAAAGCGGGATCACCAGAAACACTTTAGGGAATGGCTCCAAAACCGTTATAGTCGTCTTTAAAATGCAGTTGGCATATCGGCTCTCTTGTAAATTATTTTAAGGCTACAGGCCCGGTTTCAACCCCTTGCAGGCAATTTAAGGATAAAAGGGATGGATAAAAAGAAAATTGAACAAGGGTTTCAACTTGTTCTTGAGGGAATGGGTGTGGATTTGAAGGATCCCCATCTGAAGGATTCTCCCAAAAGGATCGCCAAGGCCTGGCATGATGAACTGTGTGCCGGATTGAATGAACCGAATTTTAAAATGCAGGTGTTTCCCCTGATGGCGGGGTATCAGCCCAGCATGATTGTATTGCAGAATATTCCGGTCAAATCCATTTGTGCCCATCATCTGTTGCCCTTTGTGGGCCAGGCCACAGTGGCCTATATCCCGGATAAACACCTGTGCGGATTGTCCAAACTGTCCCGGGTAGTGGCTCATTTTTCAAGAAAGCCCCAGGTTCAGGAAAACCTGACCCATGAAATCGCGGAATTCCTATCCTCCAATCTCAAACCCCAGGGCATTGGAATCATCA
>JAOUFO010000063.1 GCA_029858165.1 Deltaproteobacteria bacterium
CGCCGCCGGGCTGCCCATCGTGGCCATGCTGTATCTTCACGGCCAATACCATTACGCCGATGTGGTCCGCACCGCCAACACTCTTATTTTTATGGTTCTGGGGATGCCCGCCGTGGCTCTGGTGCGGGTGATGGTGCCCGCCTATTTCGCCATCGGGGATGCCCGCACCCCGGTAAAGGTGGCCGGGGCCACCCTGCTGGTCACCGCCGGGGCAAGCTGGTTTCTCAGCCGCTCCATGGAGGTGGAGGGGCTGGCTTTGGGGCTATCGCTGGGGGTCTGGTTTCAATGTCTGGGGCTGGCCCTGGTGCTGCGCAAAAAAACGGATCGGTTGAAACACTGGTTTCCCTGGGATTCCATCATCCGCCAGGGAGTCAGCGCCCTGGTGGTGGGGGCCCTGGCTTATGGTCTGTCCCAATTTGGGGATTGGTCCCTGGGGGGGGGGTCCATCTGGAACTGGGGGATTCTCATTTTTCTGGTGCTGGCCTCCATCGGGGTTTACCTGGGGCTGAACCTGATTCTGGGGGAGCCGGAGGCGGCCAACTGGGTCAAACTGGCGGGCCGCGCCAAAGGCAAACTAACCCGTCATCATCATCCGTAGAAAGCGACCATGCTCCCTCTTCCCGTAGTAGAAGGATTGATATTTGATTTGGACGGAACCCTGGTGGATTCCGCCCCGGACCTGGCTTTGGCCATCAACCTGACCCGCGAGCGGTTTGACATGCCCCCCCTGGCGGTGGGGGATGTGGCGCGCCATGTGGGCCACGGAGCCGAAAATCTGGTGCGCCACACGGTGGTGGTGGAGCCTGAGCGGTTTGCCCAGGTGTTTGCCTGCTATATGGAGATTTATCAGGATCACCTGCTGGATCACACCAAACCCTATCCGGGGGTGGAAGCCACTCTGAAATACTTCAAGGACAAAGTTTTGGGGGTGGTCACCAACAAACCCTACTGCCAAACCGAAGCCATTTTACAGGGATTGGGGTTGTTTCAGCAGTTTGACATGGTGATCGGAGGGGACACCCTGCCGACCAAAAAGCCGGATCCGGCGGGGGTGCGGGCCATTTTGGAACAGTTTGGCCTGGCCCCGGGCCGGGTGGTGATGGTTGGGGACAGCCCGGCCGATGTTCAGGCCGGGCGGGGGGCAGGCACCCTGGTGGCGGCCTGTTTGTTTGGGCTGACTCCGCCACCCATCCTGAAAAATGAACAGCCGGATTTTCTACTGGAACGGATGGATGATTTGACCGGTTTGCTGGCCTGAACCCACCGGGGGGGGCATGGGTTCCCCAAGTCCGCAACCATTTGAAATGTGGACAATTCAGAGGTGGCTGGGTATAAAGGACCCAGTTTTCCTGTTTCCCGCCCTTTGGCGGACTGGCTCATCGGCCTCCCCTTTATCCCATGAACCCGGACCGGAAGGATTTTACCCCATGAACAAAACGGCAGCCCCCGCCCCCTCATCAACAGCTGTCTGGTATGCCCTGTCGGCGGCCGAAGCCCTTGACCGGTTGAAGGTGGACCAAGCCCAGGGGCTTGACCCACAGGAGGCCGCCCGCCGACTGGAAGAGGGCGGCCCCAACCAATTGCGGGAAAAACCCCGCAAGTCCCGCCTTGCGTTGTTTTTTGACCAGTTCAAAAGCACATTGATTTTGATTCTGATTGGAGCGGCGGTGCTGGCCGGGGCCATTGGGGACATCAAGGATGCCCTGGTGATTCTGGTGGTGACCATGCTCAATGCCGCCCTGGGATATTTTCAGGAAAGCCGGGCAGAGGATTCCCTGCAAGCCCTGAAAAAAATGCTGGCCTTAAAGGCCCATGTGCGGCGGGGCGGGCATGAGGTGGAAATAGACACCCATGAACTGGTGGTGGGGGATATCGTGGTGTTGGAAACCGGGGTAAGGATTCCCTGCGACGGGCGGCTGGTGGCCAGCAAAACCATGGAGGTGGATGAATCCTCCCTGACCGGAGAATCCCATCCGGCGGTTAAAAGCGCCGATACCAGCCATCCGCAGGATACCCCCCTGGCGGAACGGGCCAACATGGTGTTTATGAACACCATGGTTACCCGGGGCCGGGGGGATATGGTGGTCACCGCCATCGGCATGGCCACCGAAATGGGCCGACTGGCCGCCGCCCTGGATGAAGCCGAAGAGCCCCCCACCCCGTTGCAGGTTCAACTGGACTCTCTGGGAAAACGGCTTTCTCTGCTGGCCATGGGGTTTATCGCTGTCATTCTGGCCCTCAGCATTTTTCAGGGACGCACCCTGATTGAGGCGGTGCTGCAATCCATCGCCCTGGCGGTGGCCGCCATCCCGGAAGGGCTTCCAGCGGTGGTCACCGTCACCCTGGCATTGGGGATGCAGCGCATGGCCCGCAACCGGTCCATTGTCAAACGGCTTTCCGCCGTGGAAACCCTGGGTTCCACCACTGTCATCTGCTCAGACAAAACCGGCACCCTGACGGTAAACCAGATGACCGCCCGCACCTTTTTTTTCAAAGACCGGCGGTATGATGTTTCCGGCGAGGGGTATGACCCCGCCAAAGGACAGGTGACCCTTCAAGGCGGATCCACCCCGGTGGATTTACAGGCGGATGGGCTGGCTCAACTGGTCCATTCCATTGTGCTGTGCAACGATTCAAAGCTGACCCCGGCGGGGGTGCTGGGGGACCCCATGGAGGCGGCTCTGCTGGTGTTGGGGGCCAAGCTGGGAGGCGGGCAGCAAGCCTTGGGGGAAACCCTGCCCCGGGTGGCGGAAATCCCTTTTGATTCCGAGCACAAGTTTATGGCCACCTTTCATGACAACGGCAGGGACATCCTGGTGTTTTTAAAGGGAGCGCCGGAGGTGGTGATGGACAAATCCACCCTTGCCCTTACCGAAAGCGGCCCCCTTTCCCTGGATGAGGCGGCACGAAAAATCATCAGCGAAGAAAACCTGCGGCTGGCCTCTGAACAAATGCGGGTGCTGGCGGTGGCCAGCCGCTCTCTGCCCAAAAAAGACTTTAACCCCGAAGGCGACCTGTGGCGCTACATGGAAGGGTTTACCCTGACCGGGCTGGTGGGGATGGTGGACCCCCCCCGCCCGGAAGCCAAAGCGGCCATTGAACTGTGCCATCTGGCCGGAATTTCCATCAAAATGATCACCGGGGACCAACCCAATACGGCCATGGCCATCGCCAGAGAACTGGGGTTGAAGGGCAAAGCCCTGACCGGCAGGGAACTGGATGAGCTTTCCCTGGAAGACCTGAAAAAAGTGATTCAGGATATTTCGGTGTTCGCCAGGGTGACGGCAGCCCACAAACTTAAAATCGTGGAAGCACTTCAGGCTGTGGGCCATGTGGTTGCCATGACCGGCGACGGGGTGAACGATGCCCCTGCCTTGAAAAAAGCCCATATCGGGGTGGCCATGGGCCGGTCCGGCACCGAGGTGGCCAAGGAAGCCGCCACCATGGTGCTGCTGGATGACAACTTTGCCACGATTGTGCAGGCCATTGAGGAAGGCCGCACCATCTACGACAACATCGTGAAATTCATCCGGTTTCAGCTTTCCACCAATATCGGTGCCCTGCTTAGCGTGCTGGCCGCCAGCCTGCTGGGAATGCCCACCCCCTTTAACACCATCCAGATATTGTGGATCAACATCATTATGGACGGCCCCCCGGCCATGGCCATGGGGGTGGAACCCATGCGGATGGAACTGATGAAGGAAAAACCCCGGGCGCAAAATGAGCAAATCCTTTCCATGCGGCGGTTGGGAACCCTGATGATGCTGGGTTCCATCATGGTAACAGGCACCCTGGGCACCCTGGCGTGGGGGATTTCCACCCAATCCAGGGAATTCGCCCTGACCCTGGCCTTTACCACCTTTGTGCTGTTTCAGTTTTTCAACGCCTTCAACGCCAGGGTGGAAAAAGGCACCGCCTTCAACGGGTTGTTTTTCAGCAACCCCCATCTGTGGCTGGCCCTGATTGGAACCGTGGCCTTGCAGGTGATGGCGGTCTCCTGGACTCCGGCCCAAGTGGTGTTTGAAACCACCGATCTGGGATGGCAGGGTTGGGCCGTGGCCATCGGTGTGGCCTCCTCCATTTTGGTCTACGGCGAAATCCACCGGTTTGTGGCGGGCAGGTTCTCCCGGACCGCAACCTTTAACCCCCATCCGATTTAGGAACCCTGATTTGAAAAAGGGCCAGGGAAGGGGAACTCCGATAGGGGGGAAGTCCGGGGGTGTGGCTTCTGGAAAGACCTGATTGGATGTGCGGCAGTGGATTCCTCCCAGTCCGCCATCCGGGAAAACGGGGTTTTGATGTTGTCCTGAAAACAGAAACGGGATGGCCAAAAGGGAAAGGCCAATTTCGCAGGGGGAAAATTCTTAGGGGATATTACGATTCCCGCTTGGAAAGTAGCTTGTCCAACAGGTCCGGCGAAACCGCCTCCGCCAGTAGCGAACGAATCCGCACAATGGACTGGGTGCGCAGTTGGGACACCCTGGATTCGGTCAGCCCCAGCACTTCGCCGATTTCCTTCAGATTCAAATCCTCATCATAATACAGCGAAAGCACCAGCCGTTCTTTTTCCGGCAGGGTGTCAATGGCCTGGGCAATCCTCCCGGCCACATCCCGCAAAGAAAGCTCATCCAGGGGGTTTTTGCAGGCTGGGTCTTCCAGCACATCAAAAAAATTGGCCGCATCCTCATCATTGGCATGGGGTTGAATGTCCTCCAGATTGATCAGGGGGATGGCCCGGGATTTTAGCAGCAGGTCATGGTATTCGTTGATGGGCAGGTCCAGTTTTTTGGCCATTTCCCCATCTGTTGGGTTTCTGCCCAATTCGTTCAGCAGTTCCCGGTGGGATTTGCTCATCCGGGAGCCTGCATCCCGCACGGAACGGGGCACCCAGTCGTTGGAACGCAGTTCATCCAGCATGGCCCCCCGAATGCGGAATTCGGCATAGGTGCGAAACTGGGCCGCATGGCCCGCATCGTATTTTTCAATGGCATCCAACAGGCCGATCATCCCCGCCTGGATCAGATCATCTATTTCCACCTTGGCCGGCATCCGGGCCGTAAGCCGGGTGGCGATCCGCTTGACCAGCGGGGCGAATTCCACCACCGCTTCCTCGCGGGTTTTGGTTTTATAGGCCTGCATGGCGGCGTAAGGGTTGGTCATGCTGCCTTCTCCATAAAGCCTGTGTGCAACAACATCCCGAATCCTGAAAAAGTGGAATGAAAGGGTGTGCAACCGGGGTCTCAGCGGCAAAACCTTAAGGCCATCCGGGTTTCCCGGCTTGTGCCTCATCCCGCTGTGACCTATCCCCCCTTTTTTCCCAAAAGGGAACCCGTTCTTCTACACCTTCTTCCAATGCAATAAGCGGTCCCAAAAGCCGGTTTGAGGGGAGACCGGGGGGGGGTCTGTCAGGGAGGGGATGCCAAAAGGGCCGTCCGGGGTGGCTTCCAGTTGAAGCGCCAGTTTTTTCAGGCTTTTTGCCGCCAGGGAATCGGGAAAGGATTTGAGCAGGGGCACCTGAAGGCGTACCGCTTTGCGCAGGGCACCATCCTGGGGCACATAACCCAGGTAACCCAGTCGCACATTTAAAAAATGGAGGCAAACCGAATTCAGCCGCTTGTACACCTCCATCCCCTCTTTTTCGTCGGCCACCATATTGGCCACCAGATAAAACCCCCGCAGGTGGTACTTGATGACCAACAGCTTCATCAGGGCGTAGGCATCGGTCATGGAGGTCGGCTCCGGGGTGGCCACGATAATCACCTCGTTGGCCGACGCGTTGAACCGCAGAACATTGGTGCTGATCCCCGCCCCCGTGTCTATAAACAGGTAGTCTATATCGTCATCCAGATTGCTGAGTTGCTGGAACAGAAACATCTGCTGGTCGTGGGTCATTTCGGCCAGTTCTGTGATGCCCGAGGAGGCAGGCAACAGCCGGAACCCGGAATTTTCCAGAACGATTTCCTGGATGGTTTTTTGCCCTTTCATCAGGTGTTCCAGGGTGTATTTGGGGGATATTCCCAGCATCACATCCACATTGGCCAGCCCCATATCGGCATCCAGCAGAAACACCCGCTTGTTCAACTGGGTCAGGGCCAGACACAGGTTCACCACAATGTTGGTTTTTCCCACCCCCCCCTTGCCGCTGGTGACACAGATCACCCGCATTTTGTCCCCCAGGGGCAAAGGGGTGTTCCGTTCCTCTTTTTTCAGCCCCACGATTTTTCTTAAGGTGGCGGCCTGATCCGGAATGGATTGTGGGGGTTGGTTTTCCGCCATGGGGGTGCTTTCGGTCAAAGGGAGCCTGAAAAAAGGGGTCCCGGGTCTAGGCTTCGGATATGTTCAACAGCAGGTCCACCAGCCGCTCTCGGGTGGCCAGTTCCATATCCTCCGGCACCTTTTGTCCGGTGGTCAGGTAGGCGATGGGCAGCTTGAACCGGATGGCGTGGTTGAAAATGGAGCCGAAACCGGTGGATTCATCCAGTTTGGTAAACACCACCCCCTTGAGGGGCAGCTGGTTGAACCGGCGGGTGATTTCAGTAAGATCCGGGTCCTTGGTGGTGGCGCTTAGAGCCAGCAGAATATCCATGTTGGTTTCGCCATCCAGCAAATGATGGATTTCGGCCATTTGCAGGTCATCCCGTTGGGAACGGCCGCCGGTATCCACAAACACCACGTCTTTGTCGCCAAAATCCCGAATGGCCTGTTGCAGGTCTGTTTTTCCGGATACCACGGTGATGGGCAGCCCGATGATTTTGGCATACACCTTCAACTGCTCCACTGCCGCGATGCGAAAGGTATCCACGGTGATCAGCCCCACCCGGCGCTGATGCTTCAAAGATTGCTCAGAGGCCCATTTGGCCACGGTGGTGGTTTTTCCCACCCCGGTGGGGCCCACCAGGGCCACCACTTTTTGACGGCCCGGCTCCACCGCCAACTCTCCGGTCACCTTGACGATTTTCATCATCATCCGGGCCAGGAATATCTTCACGTAATTGAAGTCATCCAGGTCCCCGGCGGGAATGTTGCGCAGGGCCTCTTCCAGCAGACGGCGGGCGAATTTTTCCTCCAGGCCGGAAAAAGTGAGTTGCTGATACAACACCACCAGATTTTCCGGAAAATCGGAATCCCGCAGCCCCTGGGCCTGGCTGGAAAGGGCATGGACCATCTGGCGCATGTCCTGGATTTCCGCCTTTAACTGCGAAAGCATGGCGGAATCCCTGAAGGCACTCAGGTGGGCGGTGCCCACGTTTTGCAACATTTCCTTCAAATCCGATATTTCATCCGTCAGCGGGGCCAGGATACTGAAGGTTTCAGCCCGTGACCGGGCCGACCCAAAAGAAGGGTCCGGCTCTGCCTGAGGGGAGGATCGTCCTTTGGAGGCCAACAGGGCTTCCAATTCCGGACTGTTTTCTCCATTGTCCTGGGCCGCGGTCACCTCCAGCATGGGCTTGCCGAACAGGCCGAAGGCCCCCCGCCCCCCCCGTACATGGCGGGTGGAAAGGATGATGGCCTCGGAGCCCATCTCTTTTTTCACCTTTTCCAGAGCTTCCTGCATGTCAGCTCCACGAAACCGTTTTATGTGCATGCCTTTGGATCGTGTGGTTGAAGGGTTTCCTGCGTTCATCCGCGGGGTTGGGTTGGGGGGCCGCCAACGGAAATCCCGGTCCCGATTGGGGGCGGCCTCGTTTCGGTTGCGGCGGGGCAGGCCCGCCGGTGAAGATTATCCCACCACCCCCAGGGATTCTATGCGCACATCGGGGGAAATCTCATTGTGGGAAAGCACCACCAAATTGGGCATAAACCGTTCGGTCAGCCGTTTTAAATGGGGCCGGATCAGGGGCGAACACAGCACAATGGGTTGATAATTGAAGGCGGAAAACCGTTCCATCTGCCCTTCTATGCTTTTGATGATAGTCTGGGCGATTTCCGGGTCCAGCCCCAGGTAAGACCCCTGGGGGGTGGTCTGGATGGCGTCGGCCAAGTGGTCTTCCATCTGCTGGGCCAGGGCCACCAGGGGCAGCAGACCGTCCGGGGTCTGGTATTGCCTGGTGATGGTGCGGGCCATGGATTGGCGCACATATTCGGTCAGCAGGTCCGGGTCCTTGGTCATGGTGCCATAATCGGCCAGGGTTTCCAAAATGGTGTGCATATCCCGGATGGAAACCCGTTCCCGCAGTAGGTTTTGCAGGGTTTTTTGCACCACCCCCAGGCTGAGGACATTGGGCACCAGTTCTTCCACCACTTTGGGTTCGGTCTTGGCAAAGTTGTCCAGCAACCGTTGGGTTTCCTGGCGCCCCAGAAATTCCGGTGCGTGGCGTTTGATCACTTCCGTCAGGTGGGTGGCCAGCACCGTGGGCAGGTCCACCACCGTGTACCCGGCAAATTGGGCCCGTTCCTGGTCCTCCGGCCCCACCCACAGGGCGGGCAGGCCAAAAGCCGGCTCTATGGTTTCCATCCCCGCGATTTCCTCCTCCACCTCCCCGGTGCGCATGGCCAGATAATGGCCTGTCATCAGTTCCCCCCGGCCCACTTCCACCCCTTTGATGGTGATGGAATAATTGCCGGGGGAAAGTTCCAGATTGTCCTTGATGTGGACCGGAGGGACGATG
>JAOUFO010000422.1 GCA_029858165.1 Deltaproteobacteria bacterium
GCGGAATCCCCCCTGCCGTCAGGTAAGGAAGGTTCCTCATCCTCTGGCCGGACCTCTTCGGAGGAGGCTTCATCCCGGGCCGTTCCATTTTTGATCAGGGCGGTTGGCACTGTTTGAGCGGTTGGCACTGTTTGAGCGGTTGGCCCTGTTTGAGCGGGTTTCCCCGGCTGGAGGGTTAACCTCCCAGGTGCGGCCACGATCCAGTTGGTGTTGGCAGCGGGTGCTGAGGGATCCGCTTCCGTTTCCCCGATTTCCTCCCCCGGGGTGGCTGGCAACGTGCCCTTGACCGGGTTGGCCAGGGCTGTGGATTTCAACACCTGATCAAAATTGCCATCCCCTTTTTGGACTGGTTTTCCGGGGATAGAGGATTCATCATCCTTGAATGTAATTTGTTTGTTTATTCCACCTATCACGAGGTCCTCTTTGGATGGGAAAAAGAATGATTATCTCTTGAATAAAATGGGGAACGGATTATTTGCCTTCAGGCACCTTGCGGACGATTTCTTCTGTAATCGCCTTGGCCTTGTCTGGTGAAATCTCAGCCAGCACCGCCGCCGCCTTCCGTTGATTCATCCGCATCAAAACCTTGGAGGCAATTTTGGTTTCCAGTGCCTGGAGTTTGTTCGCACCCTTCTTGGCATCCATTTTATTGTACAGGTCAACCACCTTTTTCAGGTTTTCCTCATCCTGAGCCTTTTTCGCTTCAATGCTGGCTTCAATCTCTCCCTGGGTTTTTTTCAGTTCAGAGATTTGATGTTGGATGTTGTCACGCAGAGCCCGCAACTGTTCTTCCCGTTGGTTTAAAAGCGTCTCCCGTTCATCAATCTGACGTTTTCTTTCCATCAGGCTCATCAGCAGTTCCCTTTCCGTTTCGGTGTAGACTTTGTCTTTGTCCACCTTTTCCGAGGATGGCTTGGGCTGGGTTTCCTTTCCGGCTTCCAATTCCGGAAAGGTCCCCGGGCGCACTTTGTTTACCCAGGTCTTGAGAGTGGACATGCTATATCCGGGCCGTGGCGGCAGCACCACCAAAAAAAGAAGAATCAACCCGGTTGCAATAAGGGGTTTTCTGTTGTTTTTCAACAATCTGATGACCATTCCACCCATGGGGAAACCTTTTTAATGATGAAAATTATGGTAATTGGCGGCAATTTCATCCATCACGGCTCTTTCCCGGCGCTCCATGGATTGCCGATACCGGGAAATTTCTTTTTCCTTTAAAATTTCCAAAGCCTTATGGGAGCGTCTGGCCTCCACCAGTTCCTTTCTTTTTAGGTCCACCGCCTCTTTTTGTTCATTCAGTTTTTGTCGCAGACGGACCAGATCCCCTTTCAGCCGTTTCTGATAACTCTCATTCATCATAAACGGAACGGGAGATGGGCTGGAATGTTTGGCCGATTCTGCGTTTTGGCGGGCTTGTTCCCTTTTGGATTCCACCGCGGCACACTGATTTTCTATTTTTTGATAGGCCAGCAGTTCTGTTGTGTATTCCTTGTATTTAATTTTTTCAAACCGGACCCGAACATCCAAAACCGTCTGTAGCGAAAATTTGAACATGGGTGGACTTTCAGTCAGCGGCCTCACTCCCCCGTTTCACCATATCTTCGGCTGAACGGATGGAATGGGCGGATATGTTCAAACCACTGAGCAACCGGGCCACCTCGGAAATTTTTTCCTCCCCCGCCAATTCACTTACCCGGGTAAAGGTTTGGTCCTGCCCCGATATTTTTTGAACCAGCAGGTGGTGGTGGCCCAAGGCGGCTATCTGGGGCAGATGGGTGATGCACAACACCTGATGGGTTTTGCCCAGCATTTTCTGTTTCTGCCCCACTTTTTCGGCCACCCCGCCAGATATGCCGGAATCCACCTCATCAAAAATAAGGGTGCGGGTGGGGTCCGTTTTGGCCAGCACGGTTTTAAGAGCCAGCATAATCCGGCTCAATTCCCCCCCGGACGCTATTTTTTCCAGAGGTTTGAATCCCTGCCCCGGGTTGGGGGCCAGTTCAAACACCACCTGATCCATTCCCAGAGAGGTATAGGCGGGAGACACCCCCGCGGATGTCTGGGCGGGAATCACCTGGGTTTTAAACTC
>JAOUFO010000064.1 GCA_029858165.1 Deltaproteobacteria bacterium
AAATCCCCTTTGCCGCTTAAATGGACCCGGATGGCGGTTGCCTTTCCCGAATACTGGATGCTGCATCAGTCCTTGGGGCTGCATGGGGTGTCCACTTATTTTATTCCGCGACCCAGGTGGCTTATCATCCCCTTGGCGGCCTTTCAGTGGATGGGGTTGCTCAAACTGGGGTTTATCAGCCGGTGGATGTTGCAAGCGTTTATAAGGGTGAGGGTGGGATGGCTGGTTGACAAACCGACCCCCATCCGAATCACCTTAAACGCTTTTCGCAACGGTCATTCCAGGCCGCAATCAGCCCGGTTTTACGCCGAAGACGGGGTGGAGACCGCCGCCGAGGCCATTGCCCTCACCTGCCTGTTCACAGGGGGCCGCAATCTCCAAGGCGTGTATCTTCCCGATCAGTGGACAACCCCAGATGAATTTTTCGCCCAGGCTGAAAATTGGTTTCCCGGTAAATGGAGGCTCTCCTGAAGGGGTGGCGCAAACCCATTTTGGTGGAGTGAGCGCTCATATTAGAATAAGTAAAACCTGTCAGGCGAACCGGATTCTCCAGGCCCTCTTTGGCGGTCTGGCGGCCTATTTGAACACCCGGTAGTAGATTCCCCCCTCCCCGCCGGAAAGCACCACCAATCCATCCTCCAGCAGTTTCATCAGGTGGGATTCCACCATTTGCCCGGCCATGCCCATCACATCCGGGGGGTACCCGGCGTAAATCCGGCCGGTCAGTTCTGTCAGCCTCAACCCCCCTTTGGCCAGCGCTTCCATGATTTGATCTTCCCGTGCCTGGCGGTGGGCCAGGATTCCGGCGATTTTCCCGGCGGGGTCTTCCACCAGGGGACCGTGACCGGGATAGATGCGCGTCAGGTCCAACCGGCCCAGGGTTTTCAATGATTCCAGATACACGGCCAGATTGCCCCCGGTGCGGGGGATAAAGGTGGTGCCTTTGCCCAACACCATGTCCCCGGTGAAGCAGGCGTTTTCCTCCCGCAGCACAAAGCACAAATGGTCTGGGGCGTGACCCGGAGTGTGAACCGCCGTCAGGATGTACCCCTCCCCTGAAACCGAGTCCCCATCCCCCAGGGGGGATATTTCCAGGGGGCCGCGTTCAGTTTTTACTTGGCTGTCCCAATCCGGGTAGAGAAATTTGTAAAACCGGATGGTGGGAAACCGTTGGGCCAGAGAAACCGCCCCGCCGATATGGTCCGGGTGGGCATGGGTCAGCAGACAGCGGGCAGGGGGCGGCAGCCGGTGGGCCGCCAGATAAGCCTCCAGATTCCGGGTCCAGGCTTCCACCCCGGATCCGGTGTCAATCAGCAGGGGGTCCGCCCCGAAGCCGCCCACCAGATAGGTGTTGGTGCCTTCTCCGGTAAACACGGACGGGTTCATCCCCAGCATACGGTGTACCAGGGGAGCGGCCTGGGGGTTGGTTGGGGTGGTGGTGTCCATAGGTTTCTTTCCGGGATTCATTCAAGCCGTGCGGCCCAAGGGGGAAAAACCTGATGTTTGCGTTCCATCCGGGAGCAATTGAGCCTGCTGAAGTGAAATCGCTTTCCTTTTAAAATGGGAAACTCCTGATGGGGATTGCGTTATTATATTGAATCCATGGTAAAAAGCAGGGGAAAAAGGTGGAAATTTACGGTTTAACAACCCATAGGGGGGGATGGGTCCGGCCTGCAAGGGTTGTTTTATTATCATAAAAAGGAACAAGTATGTTACTTCTTAAAGAAGACGTTTTCGGTTCTGGTTGGAAACGGGATTTTAACCTTTTTCCCTGCCAACCCCATAAGGATGCCATGCCTGTTTCCACAACCGAAAAAACCAGGAAAAAGAGGGCGTTTTGGCCGGGGGGCTGGGTTTTGACCTTGGCCCTGATTTGGTTGGGCAGCGGGTGGGGCTTCTCGGTATGGGCTCAGGAGTCACCTCCTGCGGATGGAAAATGGCAGACCCGTCTGATCCAACCGGAACCCCTCCCCCCGGACCAGGCGGATGGCGCCAGCCAGTCGGCAGCCAATGAAAAACCCTTCAACAAAAAGTCGGAACCCCAACCGGATGAAGTGGGGGTGAACGTTTCCACCCGGGACCGCGCCCGGCGGCACACCGATACCGACAAACTGGAAAGTGTGTTTAAAAGCCGCCGGTTTCAATTGAACTGGAAGGCGTTCTTCAACCCGGTTTGGGCGGTGTCTGTATCGGGGGAGGAGGAACAATGGCGCCTGCAAGGGGAGGATGGAACCCAATACATATCCATCAATTTTCAAAAGATTATTCCCAAACTCCATTACCAGGGAGAGGATGTTTCTGCGGAGGCAGGGGCGGTGGGGCTGGGGGTTCAAAAAAACGAGGCCCTGTATACCCAGGTGGATACGGAGAAAAAAACCTCCTTCCTCTACCCGTATGGCAAGGCCCGGATCATTCTAGGCAGGTTTTTTTTGGAGGGGGTGACCTGGGGAGAAATGGACATTCAAACCCTGGATTTTTGGAGTTACACCCCGGTTGCGTTTCAGACGGTAAAGGGTGGCGGTGGCTTTTTATTCACCCCGGACCAATCGTTGCGGGCGGATGTGGCCAAGGTGGACCGGGTGTATCCGGGGGATTTTCCCCTGAAACGGACCGACACCAGCCTGGAATACAGAATGGAAAAACCCCTTGGCGATTGGGGCCAGGGATGGTGGAGCCTGTTTTCCACCGATTATGTGGTTCAATCCTACTCAGAGGCGGCCAGGGACAACAAAATATTTTCTGTGTTCAATGTGTTCACCTTCAATACCGGGGGGTTCACTCATTTTGTGGATTACAAACTTTCATGGGTCAACACAGTCACGGTGTACCAACGGGGGGCATGGGTTCACTCCCTGGTGGAAACCTACCTGGAAGAACCGGATATCCACCAGGATGCAGGCTATGCCGTGTTCACCCGGCTGGGAGAAACGGGATTTTATATCACCCTAAATGCACGTGCCATAGATTCCCTGAAAGTGAAGGCCTTTGAGGACCGGCAATATGGATTGAAGCTTTCTTACAATTATTGAAGGGGAATGTGCCTGGCAGGCCATTTTGGCTTATGGGTGCCTTTTGCGAGTGAGCCCCATGATTTCACAGAAAATCCGGGAGGATTTGTTGGTCTTTGCCGGTCAGGTCTGGCAGGGATGGGCCTCTTTGTGGCAGGACCCTTTGCGGTCCATGATCTCCTTAAGCCTGATCCTGTTGGGGTTGGTATTCCTTTTGGCAGGTTACGTGATCTTTTTGCGTTGGAGGGCAAAACGCAGGCAGGTGCTCAACCGGGCGAAGATGGATGGTTGGCGGGGAATGGTGTTGGATGTGTTGACCGGGGATGGCCCGGTGGAGATTTTTGTTAACGGGGTGGCCCCCAAACATTACCGGTTGTTCGGCGAATTTATCAAACCGTATCTGGAAGACATCGCCGGAGCGGAAAAACAGAAGTTGATCCATATCTTGCAAAAACTGGAATACCCCCGGTTTTTGCTGAGTCGGTTGGCTCACCTCAATCAATGGGAACGGGCTTTTGCCATCCAATTTTTCGGGCTTATGGAGGATCGCCGGTTTTTAAAGGAACTGCGTGTTTTGCTGGAAAGCCGGTTTGATGTGGTCCGGTTTGCAGCGGCGGAGGTGCTGATGAAGCTGAAGGATGAATCCTCGGTCTGGCCGGTGATCAACCGGTTTTCCAGGGAAGCGGAATACAGCCAGGACCGGATTATCATTCTGTTATCCACTTTCGGGCCGGAAATTTTACCGGAACTGGCCAGGGTATTTCGGGGTAAAAAACTTACCATCCGGCTGCAAACCCTGATTGTGAATATGTTTCAGCAGTACCAGCATGCAGAAATGGTGTGGGATGTGCTGACTTTGGCGGCCCAGACCCGCAACCAGGAACTGCGCATTGCCTGTTTGGCGGCTTTGGCCGATTTTGAGGAGCCGGCCCTTTCCGGATTTTTTGAAAAATCCCTGTATGACCCTGAACCGGTGGTGGCCGCCATCGCCGCCCGCGCCCTGGGGGAGGTGGGGGATGGTTCCTCCCTGGAAAAACTGCGGCCCAAACTGGATGATTCCAACTTTTGGGTGGTGAAACACACCACGGAATCCATGTGCCTGATTGGGGATGGCGGACGCGAAATGCTGGAGGATGAACTGGCTCATTCTCATCCGGTTCAAACCATGGCTCTTATCCGGGAGGCCCTGGCTTTTGAACATTAAACCAAAAAGAGATTCCCCATGAATATCCAGGGAGTGCTGTTTTGGAATTACCTGGTGTTTGTGTATTTCGTGTGGATCAATCTGTTCAATCTGCTGATCATGGTTGCGGCATTTGTGCACACCCGCCGATATATCCAAAAAATTTCCATCGTCAACGATTACCGGCTGTTCCGCATGCCGTTGTTCATCAAGCCCATCTCCATTTTGGCCCCGGCCTATAACGAAGAATTGACAGTAAAGGAGAACATCACCTCCTTGCTGAATTTGAATTACCCCCAGTTTGAGGTGATTTTGATCAATGACGGGTCCAAGGATGACACCTTGAAAACCGTGGTGGAGGGGTTTGGGTTAAAACTGACTGATCGGGCGGTCCCGGCGGATCTGCCCGCCAAACCCATCCGTGGGATATACACTTCCACCAGGTATCCCAATCTGGTGGTGGTGGATAAAGAAAACGGCGGCAAGGCGGATGCCCTGAACGTGGGGCTGAATGTGTCCCGCTTTCCCTTGTTTATGGCCATTGACGCCGATTCCCTGCTGGAAAAAGACGCCCTGTTAAAAATGGTGCGACCCTATCTGGAACGGCCGGAAACCGTGGCGGTGGGGGGGGTGGTGCGCATTGTGAACGATTGTGTGGTCAAAGACGGAAACGTCAATGAAGTGCGTCTGCCGGGGCGGGTGCTGCCCCGGTTTCAGGTGGTGGAATACATGCGGGCTTTTTTGTTTGGACGCATGGGATGGCGGGCACTCAACATGGTGGTGGTGATTTCCGGGGCCATGGGGTTGTTTAAAAAAGAGGCTGTGATTGATGCAGGCGGTTACCAAACCACCACCGTGGGAGAGGATATGGAACTGGTGCTTCGGCTGCATCATTCACTGACTCTGCAAAACAAAAAATACTCCATAGATTTTCTGCCGGACCCTGTGTGCTGGACCGAAGCACCGGAAACCCTGGCGGTGCTGGGGCGCCAGCGAAAACGGTGGCACCGGGGATTAATGGAATGTTTGGTGAAACACCGGGGGATGGCGTTGAATCCCAGGTTTGGCCGGGTGGGGATGGTGGCCCTGCCCTACTACTGGATGGCCGAAGGACTCGGCCCTTTTGTGGAGGTGTTCGGGCAGGCGGGGTTCTATGTATCCTGGGGGGTTTTGGGGCTGGATTCTTGGTTTGTTTTGGCTTTTTTATGTGCCTCTGTTTTGTTGGGTATTGTTCAATCCATGCTGGCCATGATTTTGGAAGAACTGACCTTTCAACGTTATCCTTCTATTCCCATGATTGTTTCCATTTTCTTTATGGGGGTGGTGGAAAATCTGGGATACCGGCAAATTAACACCTGGTGGCGGTTGATGGGGGTGGTGGACTACCTGCGGGGGAAGCACCATTGGGGCGATATGCCCAGGGTGGGTTTTAAGAAAAAGGCGGCCTAAAGCGGGGAGGGTTTTTTTAAGGCCAGCCGTTCTATCCGCGCCTGAAGCTCGGACGGACGAAAAGGCTTGACCAGATAATCATCCGCTCCGGTGGTGATGCCTTTAACCACATCGTTTTCCTGCCCCATGGCGGTCAGCATGATGACCGGAATGTGCTTGAGGCTCATGTCCGATTTAATGGCGTCCAATACCTGAAACCCCCCCATCCCCGGCATCATCACATCCAAAATCACCACATCCGGCCGACCGGCCTGAATGGCCGCAAGGGCCTGGGTGCCGTTGGTCTCCCAGGTGACTTGGTGGCCGGCTTTTTCCAACTTGAATTTCACCAGATAACCGATATGTTCATCGTCATCGGCTATCAGGATATGCAAGGACATAAGGTTGGGGCCTGGAAAGGGGTTGGGAAAAAACCATCAAGCGAATGAACTTCAATCAAGGGAAGTATAAACATTATCAGTCCATAAAAAAATCCTTATTTACGGCCCTTGTTTTGTTAAACGGTTTGAAAACCTGCGGGTTTTGTTTGAATGCGGGGCAAAAAAAGTTAAGATCGGTTGAAAACAACCCAATCCCGGGTTTATCTTCATCAACCCCAACCCTATCCGGGGCGGCCTGCCCGATGGATGGCGGTTTATTCCGTTAAGCGAGAAAGCCGAACAACCATGCCCAATCATCCAACCAAATCCAACCGGGCTCCCTGGAGAGAGGGATTGCATCAGATTATTTTTGAGGCGGATACACCGGCGGGCAAACTGTTTGATCTTGTGCTGTTTTGGTCCATTTTGGCCAGCGTACTGGCGGTGGTGCTGGAAAGCATGCAGGAAATTCAAACCGATTTCGGCGATTTGCTTTCCGCAGTGGAATGGGGATTTACCGTGTTGTTTTCGGTGGAATACGGCTTGCGGTTGATCAGTGTGCGCCGTCCGTTGAAGTACATGGTCAGTTTTTTCGGATTGGTGGACCTGGTGTCCATTATGCCTTCCTATCTGGCATTGTTTGCCATTGGATCCCATTCCCTGCTGGTGATCCGGGTGTTGCGGCTGTTAAGGGTTTTCCGGGTGCTGAAAATGCGCCGTTATATGCAGGATGCCGATGTGCTGATTTCCGCCTTGCGGGAAAGCCGCCGGAAGATATTGTTATTTGTGGATGCGGTGCTGTTGCTGGTGCTGATTATGGGCACCCTGATGTATCTGGTGGAAGGTCCGGAAAACGGTTTTACCAGCATCCCACGGGGAATTTACTGGGCCATTGTCACCGTGACCACCGTGGGGTATGGGGATATTTCCCCCCACACCGGGTTGGGGCAGGCCATTGCGTCGCTGATGATGTTGATGGGGTATGGAATCATCGCGGTTCCCACCGGTATCATCACCGCCGGCATCCAGCAGGCCGCCAAAAACAAGCCGCTGACCACCCAGGCCTGCCCCGACTGCATGGGGGAAGGCCATGACACCGATGCAAGGTTCTGCAAATTCTGCGGCGGAAAATTGTGATGGTTTCAACTGCGGGATGATCGGGGGCTTGCATTCTGATGGAGAAATGGAAGCCCCAAATCATAAGCCGGGCAGGTTGCGCTTCTTTTTTACAGCCGGTGCAGGTTGTACACCGCATCCACATACCGCACCGAACCCAGTTTGCGGTGCATCAACACCGAATGGGTGGAAACCTTGTGGTCATCCACCGTCACCCCTTTGAGGAAGCCGGTGGTGATGCCGGTGGCTGCAAAGTACACATCATCGCTTTTTACCAGATCATCCACCCCCAGAACCTTTGTCAGGCTTAGGCCCGCCTTCAGCACATCGGCTTTTTCTTCATCCGATTGGGGATCCAGCCGCCCCAGAATCTGGCCGCCCAGCACTTTGACCGCGGTGGCCGCCAGCACCCCTTCTGGGGTGCCCCCGGTGCCCAGCATCAAATCCACCCCGGTGTGGGGCATTACGGCCAGCAGGGCACCCGCCACGTCCCCATCCGTGTGGGACTGCACCCTGGCACCGGCCTTGAAAATCTCCCGGGAGATTTCGGCATGGCGCTCTTTTTCCAGCACAAACACGGTCAACTCCCGCACGTCTTTGCCAAGGGCCCTGGCCACCTTTTTCAACAGTTCCGCAACCGGCATATCCAGTTCCACCACACCGGCGGCTTCGTGGGGCACGGCCAGTTTTTTCATGTAAAAGGCCGGACCCGGATCAAACATGGCCCCCCGGGGCGCCAAAGAAATGGTGGCGATGGAATTGGGCCGCCCCTTGGCCAGCAGGCTGGTCCCTTCCACCGGGTCTATGGCCACATCCACCTTGGGTCCTTTTTTGGTGCCCAGCTGCTCTCCCTTGAACAACATGGGGGCCTCGTCCTTTTCTCCCTCTCCGATGATGACAATTCCGTCAAAATCCATTTGGTTAAAAGCGGCCCGCATGGCGTCCACGGCGGACCCGTCCCCGGCGTTTTTATCCCCCCGGCCCACCCATTTGGATGCGGCGATGGCGGCGGCTTCGGTCACGCCCAGAATATCCAGGCCCAGGTTTCTTTCCAGAACATTGTTTCTTTCCGATGTGTTTTGATTCATGTCTTTTGTTTCTCCTGAAGATGAATTCGGTTGGCCCGGCACCCCCTGACCCCCACGTTGCAAGGGGGGCGGGGCGCCAAAGGAACCGATAAACAGCCCCGGTCAGGGGCCGTGAAGGTTGAAAACGGGTTTTCCCGGCGAATGATGCGGCTGTTGCCTGATTCAGTGGGGGGTGGTGTGGTTGTGATTCAAGGCTGAAACCACAGTAACAAAAAAAAACCACATTTGAAAAGCCGTTTCAGGGTTTTCAAACTGACAGATGGAAAAAACGGAGGGACGATTTTCCCCGCTCTGACCCCCCGTTTCCTGGAAACGCCCAGGGTATGGATCATTCTTCCTCCCTG
>JAOUFO010000423.1 GCA_029858165.1 Deltaproteobacteria bacterium
GCCGGAGGCCCGGCTGTTGGTGGCGGGGATCGGCACCGGCAAGGAGGCGGAAGTTCTTTGCCAAGAGCCGGGTTGGCGCCTGACCGGGGTGGACCCGTCCGCCTCCATGTTGCGGGTGTGTCAGGCCATGGTGGCGGAGCGGGGGATGACTGAGCGGGTGGAACTGGTGGAGGGGCAGGTGAGTGGCCTGCCGGAAACCCCGTTGTATGATGCCGCCACCGCCATCCTGATTTGGCATTTTATCCCGGATGATGGCGCCAAACTGGATTTTGTACAGGCCCTGGCCCGGCGCCTGAAACCGGGGGGCGAACTGGTGTTGGTCAACCATTTTTCCGTTTTGGACTACTCGGACGGGCCGCTCCACCGGACAGCCTGGGGCCATTATGCCCATCATGGCGGCTGGGGATCCTTAAAGGAGATCACGGAAAAAATAGCCGACCGGGCCACGCGGCTCCATTCCGTCAGTCAGACCCGTCAGGCCGAATTGCTGGCCCAGGCCGGGTTTGGACCCCCCAGGCCGTTTTTTCAAGCTCTTTCCTTTGGGGGCTGGCTGGCGCGCAAAGTTTAGGGATGGAAGCAGGATTGGAAACCAAGAGACGGGGGTCCCGATGATTGGAACAAGGTCCCGAAAACCGGTTTACCAAGGCAGGGGAACATGAAACCCGGCGGGTCAACCCACGATTCCCCATCAACCAGGAGACAGCCATGCAAGAAGCCGTAATTGTAGATGCCGTGCGCACCCCCATGGGCCGTTCCAAAAACGGCGTGTTCCGCAACGTGCGCAGCGAGGAGTTGGGCGTGGCCGTGGTGCGGGCACTGCTGGAGCGCAACCCCCAGGTGGACCCCAAGGAGGTGGATGACCTGTTGTGGGGCTGCGCCAACCAGACCCTGGAGCAGGGGTTTAACATAGCCCGCGCCCTGGTGGTGATGTCCGGGATGCCCCATGAGGTTCCGGCCCAGACCATCAACCGGTTGTGCGGGTCATCCCTGCAAGCCATCAACACGGCGGCCCAGTCGGTGATGGCCGGGATGGGCCATGTGTATTTGTGCGGAGGGGGGGAGCACATGGGTCATATCACCATGTTCACCGGGGTGGATGTGCCCCCCACCTACAGTTTGTATGGCGCCCAGGCGGGGCTGATGATGGGGCTGACCGCGGAATACCTGGCTTTGTTGCACGGGATTTCACGCCACAGGCAGGATGAATTCGCCCTGGCCTCCCACCAAAAGGCCGATGCCGCCCAGAAACGGGGGGCGTTTAAAAAGCAGATTGTTCCGGTGGAAGGTCATGACGACAACGGCATGGTCAACCTGAGGGATTGGGATGAGGTGGTGCGGCCGGAAACCACCCTGGAAATTCTGGCCGGGTTGAAGCCGGTCTTCAACCCCAAGGGGTCCGTCACGGCGGGCAATTCTTCCGCGTTGTCTGATGGGGCCTCAGGGGTGTTGGTGATGAGTGCCGGGCGGGCCAAATCCTTGGGGATTCAGCCTTTGGCCCGGATCAAAACATTCGCCCTGGCCGGGGTGGACCCTTCCATTATGGGGTACGGCCCGGTGCCCGCCACCCGAAAAGCCCTCAAACAGGCAGGCATGACCATCAAAGACATTGATGTGGTGGAATTGAACGAGGCGTTTGCCGCTCAATCCCTGCCGGTGTTGAAGGACCTGGAACTGCTGGAGGATATGGAAGCCAAAGTGAACCTGAATGGGGGTGCCATTGCCCTGGGCCATCCTTTGGGGTGTTCCGGCGCCCGCATCACCACCTCTTTGTTGTATTTGATGGAAGAAAAAAAGGCATCCACCGGGCTGGCCACCATGTGCATCGGCATGGGCCAGGGCATCGCCACCATTTTTGAGCGGGTGTAAACCTTTTTCTGCCAGGGGCTTTTGAACCCGGTTGTTTTTTTTAGGGGAGGTCCCCATGGAGCCATCCGAATTGATGAGCCGGGCCGGGGCACTGTATCCGTATTTGGTGGAATTTCGCCGGGACCTGCACCGCCACCCGGAATTGTCCGGCCATGAACAACGCACCGCCGATAAAGTGGCGGCCGAGTTGACCCGGCTGGGCTTATCCCCTCAACG
>JAOUFO010000065.1 GCA_029858165.1 Deltaproteobacteria bacterium
CTGGTTGCCGGACAAGGCCCCCCCAAAGAAGTGCAACCAGCCCGGCCAAAAGGGCCGCAAGGCCCGTGCCGGTGCTGGTTGCCGGACAAGGCCCCCCCCAAAGAAGTGCAACCAGCCCGCCCGCTCCTTGATTCCATATAAATTTCCTTTTTAAGGGAACCCTGTATCCGGTTTTGCGTATTTTCTAACAGTCCTCCCTCTACCGGTGCTTTGAGTGCCCATTACCCTAAGGGCTGTTTTCCCTGGCCGCTCAAGGCATCGTCTTTTTTTGGCCGGTTCCGGCCAATCCATCCATTCCCAGCCAACATCGGTGTTTCGTGGGGCAGGGGAAAGACCCTGTGTTCCCTCCCCAATTCAGTGAAAAAATTCATCCAAACCGGATATAGCGACACCATTAGCCCCCCATCATCGGGTACCCCAAATAAGTGCCCCCCAAATGAAGGGGATGGAAACCCCGGATATGGGGGGTTCCCGCCAGGAAAAAATATGCCGAAAGAAAACGTGCGGGGGGAAGGTAAGCGAATCACTTGTTGAAGGAACTGAGAGAATGTTTCATCTCATCCAATATGGGTGAAAGGGAGCTTCTCCAGATGGCCTCCATTTCGGGGGTAAATTTGGGATCAAATCGGGCGGCGGCGGTTAAAAACGATTCCAGCCAGGAATCCAACAAAGAAGGGGGAAAGGCATCGTGATAGGCGCGGTGTTTGGCTTTGGCGCGGCCCATCAGGGTGTCCCCCGCTTTGGCCCCCTGAAGTTTCAGCATCAGGGTGGAAAGGCCGGTTTTCAAAATCTGATGGGATTGTTCGTTGGGTTGCTCCCCCAAAAAAGAGGATGCGTAGGGATTGGATGCCAACAGGGTTTTGTGGAAAAAGGCAAAAAACCCCGGCTGGCAAAGGCACCATTCATAACTTTTCTTCAGCTCGGTTATCCCATCCGAAAAGTTGGTCGGCCTCATCATACGGAAAACCTCCGGTCATCAATGAGGATTGTTTTTATGATGATTCAACCGCTGAGACAAGGAGTTTTTTGAACTTTCAGGAAGCATATGAAAGCGAATATGTTTATAACACAGGTTTGATCGTATATCCATAATTATTATTCTTTAACCACTTCCATCCTCCTTTTTCCGATAAACGTCCGGCCAGCCTTTGTCCTTAGAGGAAACCTGCTTTATACTGGATGAAACACACCGGACCCCCTCATTGGTTCCCCTTTTCTTTTTTTCCAAGGCGGCATGGCCACGTTTCAAATTGAATCCGAATACCAGCTTGCGGGGGGGCAGCCCCAGGCGGTGGAGGCCCTGGAAGCAGGGTTTCGGCAGGGGAAACCCCACCAGGTTCTGCGGGGCATCACCGGCTCCGGAAAAACCTTTGTGATGGCCAACCTGATCCAGCGGTTGCAGCGGCCCACCCTGGTGATGGCTCACAACAAAACCCTGGCCGCTCAGTTGTACCGGGAATTCAAGGGGTTCTTTCCCCACAACGCGGTGGAATATTTTGTGAGTTATTATGATTATTACCAGCCGGAAGCCTTTGTCCCCTCTTCCAACACCTATATAGAAAAAGACTCGGCCATCAATGACGAGCTGGACAAAATGCGTCTTTCGGCCACCCGGGCCTTGTTTGAGCGGGAGGACGTGATTATTGTGGCCAGTGTATCGTGCATTTACGGCCTGGGGTCTCCCGAGGCTTACAAGGGGATGCTGATTTATCTGAAGGTGGGGGAGGCCTTTGAGCGGGGGGAACTGCTGCGCCGCCTGGTGGAAAACCAATACACCCGCAACGACTACGATTTTCACCGGGGAACCTTCCGGGTGCGGGGGGATGTGATAGAGGTGTTTCCCGCCGATGGGGATGACGCCATCCGCATAGAACTTTTCGGGGATGAGGTGGAGGCTATCTCCCGCATAGACCCGCTGCGGGGCAAAAAGCTGGAACTGCTCAGCAAAGCGGCGATCTATCCGGCCACCCATTATGTATCCCCCCCCGGAGAAATCCCGGAAACGGTGAACCTGATTGAACAGGAATTGAAAGAACGGCTGAAGGTTTTAAAACAGCAATCCAAATTGGTGGAACACCAGCGGCTGGAACAAAGAGCCCGGTTTGATATGGAAATGCTGTTGGAAACCGGCACCTGCAAGGGGGTGGAAAACTACTCCCGGGTGATCCAGCGGCGTCCCCCCGGATCGGCCCCCCCAACCCTGTTGGATTACTTTCCCAAAAGCTCCCTGCTGTTTGTGGATGAATCCCATGTGGCCATTCCCCAGGTGCGGGGAATGTACCAGGGGGATTTTTCCCGCAAAACCACCCTGGTGGAACACGGCTTCCGCCTGCCCAGCGCTTTGGACAACCGTCCGCTTACCTTTGAAGAATACGAAGCCCGTATCCGGCAGCCCATTTATGTATCCGCCACCCCCGGCAAATACGAAATGGAAAAAACCGGAGGCGAGACGGTGGATCTGATCATCCGTCCCACCGGGTTGCTGGACCCCCCCATTTTTGTCCGTCCGGTGGCGGGTCAGGTGGATGACATGCTGGAGGAAATCCGGGCCACGGCGGCCAACAACCAGCGGGTGCTGATCACCACCCTGACCAAACGGATGAGCGAGGACCTGACCAAATACTACCAGGACCTGGGGGTGCGGGTGCGCTATATGCACTCAGAAATCCACACCCTGGAACGAGCCGAAATCATCCGCGATCTGCGTCTGGGGGTGTTTGACGTGCTGGTGGGCATCAACCTGCTCCGGGAGGGATTGGACCTGCCGGAAGTGGCCCTGATCGGGGTGATGGATGCCGATAAGGAGGGGTTTTTGCGTTCCGCGTCCGCTTTGATTCAAACATGCGGTCGGGCTGCCCGCAACCTGGATGGGCGGGTGATTTTTTATGGGGATAAGATCACCGAATCCATGGGAGCCGCCATAGAGGAAACCAACCGCCGTCGACAGGTTCAGCAGGAATTCAACCAACTCCATCACATCACCCCCCGTCAGGTATTCCGCCCGGTGGAGGTTTCTATGCTGGCCTATAAGGAAACCGATGAACTGGTGGCGGACCGGGCCGCAATTGTGGCGGTGGAAGCCGACCTGGAAAAACAGATTGCCCGGCTGGAAAAAGAGATGCTGGCGGCAGCCAAGGCCCTGGATTTTGAAAAAGCCGCCGAATTGCGGGATGCCGTCACATTTTTGAAAAAACATGAACTGGGGGTGGCCTAAAGGGGCCTGACGCGCTCTGTTTTTTTTGGCCTGGGCGGCCCGCCACCATCAGGGATGGGTGGGGTTGTGCTTTACTCTGGCGATGGCCTGATGCAGCACCCGCAGGATTTCATCATCGGAAGGTTTGTGTTCCATCAGGATGGATCCGGTTTGGGCATACTGCGGGGGAATGGTGTTCAGGGTGGCGGCATACACATCCTCCACGCAGATGCGGCACCCGCAAAAATCCTTTTCCTCCGGCAATTGTTTGCGCAACAGCCGGATGACCCGGAGTTCATTGCGGTTTCGGATGTGAGAAAGGTCACAATCGTTGATGAAATAATCTTCTTTGGTGGGCTTGGCCATGGGAACCTTTTTTTCTGGTATCTTTGTTTTACCACATCCGGCAGGTTTGCCCAAGGGGGCAGCCTTTTCTCTGGCATACCCCCCTTATCTTTAACCGGGGGAACAACAGCAGCCAAACCATCAGGCGGTCCATGAACTGGCTTCAATCAGAATGTGTGATTCTCAAAGAAAAGCCCTTTAAGGAAAAAGACCGTCTGGTCACTTTTTTGGCCAAAGACAAAGGGCGCCTGACCGGCATCGCCAAAAGCGCCAAGGTGCTTACCGGAAGAGGGGTGGGTGCCTTTGAGCCGTTTACCCGGGGCACCATTCACTACCTGGAAAAATCCGGCTCTGATCTGGTCACCATCCGCAAGTGCGATCCGACCCCTCCCTTTCTGATGCTGCATCATAATTATGAGCAATTCCTGTTTGCAAGCTATTTTACCGAATTGGTGGTGTTGTGCCCCATCTCTCCGGCGGACGCGCCGGTGTTTTATGATTTGCTTACCCACGGCCTGGACCGCCTGGCTGCCGGGGATGAAGATTTTCGGGTGGTGCGGTTAAGGTTTGAAATGGATTTTTTGACCTGCCTGGGGGTTCAGCCCCGCTGGGGCCGCTGCGCCCAATGCGGCAAAACCCTGTACCAAAAATCCGGGGGGGGATACCGGTTGTTGCAGGGGGCGCCCCATAAGTTTGATCTGAAACGGGGGGTGTTGTGCCCGGCCTGTCCCGGCCACGGTTCGGGAGTGTTTGTGGTATCCCCCCAGGTAATGGAATTTGTGGGGGTGTGGTTGGACCCGCATCAGACGGATTCCGGGCCGCCCATGGCCGGGGTTTTGGCTCAATTGGAAGCGGTGGTGTCGGCCCAGGTGATGGCCCACCTGGAACGGGTGCCCCGTTCCATGGCCCTGCTGCCGGACCCGGCGGACATCCTGTAGCGGGGGCGTCAGGTGGCGGGGTTACTCCCAACCGGCGGGGTGGTATTCGGGGCCGTAGGTGGTGATTTCCAGCCCGGCCACGCAGGCTTCCACCAGGGCGGGGATATCCAACCCCGCCTCGGCCAGATGAACCCGGTCCGGCTTGGCGCGGGTTTCGGGATGGGTCGGCTGGAACAATGTGCAACAATCGGGAAAAGGCTGGATGGATAGGGGATAGGTGCCGATTTTACGGGCGGTGGCGATAATATCCTGCTTGTTGAGGCCGATGAGCGGCTGCAACAGGGGCAGGGTTGCGGTTTCCCGCACGGATACAATGTTTTCCAGAGTCTGGCTGGCCACCTGCCCCAGTTGATCCCCGGACACCAAAGCCTGGGCGTGTTCCAGGGCGGCCACCTGTTCCGCCACCCGGTTCATCATCCGGCGGTACAACACCGTGCGCAGCCCCTCAGGCGCTCCATCCCGGATGGCCTCCTGGATTTTGGCGAAAGGGGCGATCACCAGCCGGGAGCGGGGCTGGTAGCGGGCCATAAACCGCACGATTTCGTGAATTTTGGCTTTGCTTTGCTCCCCGATGTAGGGGTAGCTGTGAAAATTGAGGTACACCACCCGGCACCCCCGGGTCATCATCATGTAAGAGGCAACCGGGGAATCTATCCCTCCGCTGAGCAAGGATACCACCGTGCCGCTGGACCCCACCGCCAAGCCATGGGGGCCGGGGGTTTTGCGGGCGTACAGGGCGGCGGAATCATCCCATATTTCCACCCACAGGGTGATGTCCGGCCGGGTCAGGTTTACCTTCAACCGCGGGAAGGCTTCCACCAAGGCTCCCCCCAGCCGCCGGGCCAGATCGGGGGAGGTTACGGGATAGCGTTTGTCTTTGCGGCTGGCCTCCACCCGGAAGGCCAGCGGGCGGTCCGCAGGCAGGGGGGTCTGGGCCAGCAATTCTTCCATATAGGCCACCGCCTCCCGCTCCAGGGCTTCCGGCTCCCTGGGAACGATGCGGGCCAGACTGACGTTGGCCACACCGGGCAGGCCCGCAATCAGTCCCTCCGCCTGGAAGCCGTCCCCCTCCCCCCGCACCACCATCCGGGCGGATTGTTGGTGCAGGGTAAAATCTCCCAGGGGCTTCAGGTGGGCCGCCAGATTTTTTCGCAGATGTTTTTCAAAATAGGCCCGATTGCCCCCCTTCAGGGTGATTTCGGAAACCCGGACAATCAGCCTGAACGACATGTTCCAACCTTTGCGAAGCTTGTTGTTTTCCCTCTCCCATGGATATGGGAACAGGGTTGATTTTAGCGGGGGAGGTGGTCCTCTTATCCCCGGATGTTTTTTTAAGGGATGGTCGGCCTGGGAGTACCTCTTTAGGATGACACAAACCCTTTTGGAATATGGTGCCATGAAACCCATCAGGGGCCAAGGGAAGGTTTGGCCGGAAGAGCGGGCCTTGCGGGAAGGCAGGCTTTTGGTTGGCCGCGGGCTGTGGCCGGGGCGGGGAATCCGGGCAGGTCTGTTTTTTTGGGGGGGGATGGTTTTGCTGGCCTGGGGGGCGCCGGTCTGGGCCGCACCGCCCCAGGAGATGGGGCCGGGCCAGCCCCAAAAACCGGGTTCAGACCCGGATTTGGCCTTTGTGGAGCAACTCTATCAGACCGGGGACGATTTTCGGGCGGAAACCGAGATTCTGCGCCTGCTGCACACCCGTCCCCCCAACCCCCTGCGGGAAAAGCTGGAACTGACCCGCGCCAAGTTGTATTATCGCCAGGGTAGGTATCCCAGGGCGGCCATCCTGCTGGTTTCCCTGTTGGACAGGCCCCCCAACCGGAGCCTGTCCGACAGGGGGGGGGGAGACGGGGTGGAATCAGACGCCCGCCGCCTTTTGGGGTTTACCCTGGTGCGCCAGGGACGGATGGACGAAGCCCGCCAAACCCTGTATTTTCAGCCGGTGGACTCCCGATACCCCCTCCCGGCCTGGGGGGATGTCACCCTGGAACCTCCCTGGCCGGACCCGTCCACTGCCCGGGCCTGGTCCATCTGGTTGCCCGGCTCCGGCTTTTTTTACCTGGACCAACCCGCCAAAGGGGCGGCCGCGGTGGGGTTGAACCTGGGGTTTATCGGGGGGGCGGCCATCACCTGGCAGCAGGGCAATACCGGGGCGGCCCTGGTGTTTTTGTTGCTGGAATGGGCATTGTACACCGGCGGCCGGGATGCGGCGCGGGATGAGGCGTTGCTCCTTAAAGAACAAGCCGCCTTTCAACGCCGAACCCAATGGCTGGAGCGGGCCGGAGAACCGGCTCTGCTGAAAATGGGTTTCAGCACCCCATTTTAAGGTGTTCGCTTATGGCTCTAAGTTTTCAAATTTTCGCTCCTTGGCCCGCCACACTTTGGAACACCTATAAGAAACCCATGCAACCAAACCATCCTTTCCCTTCCCTGATTTTATCCCCCAAAACCCTGGGGACATCCCTCCGACCCTGGTTGCCGCCAAGGGGAGGGATTCCCCTGGTGATGGCCGGGCTGATGCTGCTGCTGTCCTCCCTGCACCCTTTTCCCGCAGCGGCCCAGGATGGGACCGGAGTGGTGTGCGTTACCGCCCCCCGTGCGGTTTTGGTTGAGGGGCCGGGGGTGAACTACACCCAAACCTGGGTGGTGGTGCGCCACACCCCCCTTCAATGGATGGGGACTCAGGGGGAATGGGTGAAGGTGAGAGACGTGGATGGGGATATTCATTGGATTGTGGGCGCCATGGTGGACGAAAAATCCAAATGTGTGATGGTATCCCAGGATTTCGCCGATGTGCGGGACCAAAGCGGGGGAAAAGGCAAACTGATTTACACGGCCACCCGCTATACCGTCTTTCACAAAATCGGGGAACAGGCCGATTGGACCGAGGTGGAACACGAAGGGCAGCATATGTGGGTGAAAACCGACCGGCTGTGGCCCTAAAATCAGCCGTTGCACAAAAACCATTCTATAAGGTGAGGCAAACCATGAGAGGGGTGATTTTCCTCAAACCGTTTGAATATCAGGTGGAATCCCAGGCCGAGGAACTGTGCCAGGGAAGCCTGATGGAAGGGACCCTGACCCTGACCAACCGGGGGGAAGATGTGCCGGACGCCAGGGTGGAACTGGCCCTGGCCTACGGGGATTTCAAAAAGGTAAAAGCCGGCCATCAGGCGTTTGAGGAGGTAAGCAGTCAGGTGTTGGGAGAACGGCTGGCCCTCAAAACGGGGGAATCCACCCGGATTTCCTGGCGTTTGGAATTGCCTTTCAGCGGACCGGCCACCACCCGGTTTGGCAGCCTGTTTTTGTTGTATGGCCGCTCGGTGAAGGAGGAGGGGGGGTTCGGCAGGCTGGATTTGCAGGTGGGGCTGGCCCCGGCGGTGGTCACCTTTTTGACGGTGGTGGAAACCCGGTTTTCATTCACCGAAGGGGGGCGCAGATTTGCCAACGGGTTTATGGAAACCGAATTGATCCCTCCGGGGAATTTTCCCACCCTGGAAGAACTGATTTTAAAAACCCGTTTGGATGAAACCGGCCTGAATCTGGTGTTTGCCTTTCAATTAAAAGCGTTTGCCCGGGGCGCCCAAAAAGGGGTGCAAAAGCGCCTTTTGGAGGTAAGCAGGCATATTCCCGCAGACCTGTTGATGCTGAATCCTTCCACCCCCAACCGGCCCTTGTTTCAGCAACTGTTCCGCAGTGTGTTGGAAGAAGCCACCCCTGCCGCCTTGGTCGGGGATGGGCACCTCGCTTAAAAGGGCCCATCGCAAAAGGTGTTTTCCCAACCCCCTTCCGAAACAGAGAGGATGGATGGGGGGTCGGCGAACCTCCATCCCCTTATTTTTTCAGGTCATTGGAAAAAACCCATTCAGGGCAAAGGGCGAAGAGAAAAGGCGGGGCAAGCCCATCCGAAGGATCCGGTTGACATCCGGGTCGCAATTCGTTAAACCTTCCTTAGCGGTACAGACTTATCCCCCGCATAACCGTTTGGCGGAAAAACAAAGCCTGGCGGTCAGGAATCCATTTTATCTTTTAAGATATTTTTGGTCGGGATGGTCCGGCGTGGCGGGC
>JAOUFO010000424.1 GCA_029858165.1 Deltaproteobacteria bacterium
CCCAGAACATCAAGGGCCTCCAGGCCGTTGCTGGCTGTGAAAATGCCGAATCGGCCCTCAAAACGGTCCCGGAAGGTATACCGGATGTCTTCTTCATCATCTACAAATAAAACAGATATGGGTTTCATTGTATTGGATATGAAAAAAAAGATGGATGATTGAAAGGCTGAAATCCCGGCCTTGCCGTTTTGACATACACATTCCATACACCCCCCTTCACCCCGTTTGTTGCCAAAACCGGCAATTCACCGGGGTGTTGCGGAGCTTTTCTTTGATACCATTCAAACCTGCATTCTCATACAATAATTTAGCCCCAAAAGGAACTGATTTAATCCCCAAACCTTTTAAGTAACATCCAAATTACGAAAAAACACCCACTATTTCCGAGGTCAACCCTTCCATTTAAGAAAAACAGCCAGATATCTTCATTTTTGTGGCTTAGGACACCCCTTTACCAGGAAAAACGGGAGGAAGGCCCTCAGAATGTTGGGGAAAGGGAAGGCGGTCCATTTGTGATTCTGGCGGTGGAAAGATACAGGTCTAAGAGTCCCTGGGGGTGAACAATGCCGCAGGGGTGCCGAAATGGTTTCAGGCCCAAAGGGAGTGTGGTAAGAATAGCTGACGAGTTGGTTTCCAACCCTTCCTGAATCATCATACGATATTTCTGCCCAACTCGTTTTTTTCCCATTTTACTGCCCCCTACCCATGGGGAAGAGGGCTGAACGGTTTGGAGGGCTGCGGCCCCCAAACCCCCGCTTTATCATCAAAACGGGAACTTTTGGCAGTTGTGCAGAGGTCTCAATCAAATGTCAGGTTGTTATCAGAGGCGTGATGCACCTGTCCGCCAGTTTTTTCCTCCATTTTCATCCTTAGGCATCAAGCAGGGATTGCCGGGGATTTCCACCCAAACTTATAGAGCATACCCGACCGTGTTGACCCACATTTCTATTTCAAACCTGGCCACCATCCAATCCCTTTCTATGGAAATCAAACCGGGATTCACGGTGCTTACCGGAGAAACCGGGGCCGGTAAATCCATATTGATTGACGCCCTGCGCATGGTGTTGGGGGGGCGGACCAGCGGTCACCTGGTGCGTTCAGGATCTCCTCAGGCGGTGGTAGAGGCGGTGTTTGATATTGCTTCGCTGCCTGAAGTGCGCGGGCGGTTGGAGGAGATAGGGATTCCCAGCGGAGGAGATCTGGTGATTCGGCGGCTGATTTTGAATAACGGGAAAAACCGGGCATTGGCCAATGACTGTGCCATCACCCAGTCCAAGCTGGAGGATGTGGGCAAGTATCTGGTGAATATCCATGGCCAGCACGACAATCAGATGCTGTTGGACACCAAATCCCACATTTATTTTTTAGACGGCTTTGGACAGCTGGGGGAATTGAGGGGGGAGGTTTCTCAGTCTTTCAGGCAGTACACCGACCTTTCCCGTGAGAAAAAGGAGCTTTTGGAACAGAGTGCCCGGCGGGAAGCCAGAATCCAGGAATTGAAGGATACCCTTGAAGAACTGACCCTGGCTGGTTTGAAACACGATGAGGAGGGGGAATTGCTCCATGAACACACCCTGCTGACTCATTCAGAAAAACTGGCCCAGCACATTACCTCTATCCAGGTGGGGCTGTATGAGGGGGAGGATTCAGTGATCTCCCGCCTGGGTCACATCAGCCAGGTTTTGCAACAGGCCGCCGGGATAGACCAAACCCTGGAACCGATGGCGGCCCAACTGGCCCCCATGGGTTATCAACTGGAGGATATTTACCGAAGTCTCAGCCAGTATGGGGGGCGTCTGGAGGCGGACCCCGCCCGGCTGGATTTTGTAAACAACCGGCTGGCGTTGATTGAACGCATGAAACGGCGGTATGGGGGGTCGGTGGAATCCGCCCTGGCCGAACTGGCCAGGGGGGGGGAGGAGTTATCGCGCCTGGAAAATCTGGAATCCTCCATGGATGAGTTGGACCGGAAAATTTCCCAGGTGGCCGGTTGTTTGCATTCCTTTTCCCAGGAGCTTTCCGCCCGCAGGCACCAGGCGGCCGCTGAAATGGACCGGCTGGT
>JAOUFO010000425.1 GCA_029858165.1 Deltaproteobacteria bacterium
TACCGAACCGGCTGGGACGGCTCACAGGAATGGAACGGGTACATCCCCTTTGACTCCCTGCCCAGCGTGTACAACCCCCCCCGGGGATGGGCGGCCAACTCCAACAATCCGTTGCTTCCCTATCCGGCGCCCTACCTTACCGCCTACTGGGAGCCGGAGGACCGTATCCAAACGGTCCGGGAGCATCTGGAACAGCCCGGCAAAATAGACGCCGCCGCCATCAGCGCCATGCAAAACGACAACCGGTGGCACAGTGCCAAAACCATATCGGCCCAGGTGATTGAGGCGTTCAAGGCGGCCCCCCCGACGGATAAAGCCACCGGCCAGGCCCTGGCCCTGTTGGCCGGTTGGGACGGCCGCATGGAGCCTGAATCCCCCGCCGCCGGGGTGTTTGCCCTTTATTTTGAACTGCTCTACCGCAACATTTTTTCCGATGAGTTCGGAGAGGAGATCACCACCGCTTTTCGGGCCAAAAACAACGTGTACGCCATCATGGTGGATACTGTTCTGCGCCGGGGACCGGAAGACTGGTTTGACAACAAGGCCACCCCCCAAACCGAAACCCGTGACACCATTTTAACCCGCACCCTGGAGCAAACCGCGGCGGAACTGGTGAATACCCATGGGGCGGACCCTTCCGGCTGGAAATGGAAAGCCCTCACCTCCATCACCTTTGTCCATCCCCTGGGTACCGTAAAAGCCCTGGCCCCTTTTTTCAATTCAGGCCCCCATACGGTGGGAGGCTCCCCCAACACCCTCAACAAAGCCCAGTACATTTATCCCGATTGGAAGGTGATGGAAGGCCCCTCCATGAGGTTGATCCTGGACTTTTCCAACCTGAACCAAAGCCGGGTGGTATTGCCCACCGGTCAATCCGGCATCCCGGCATCCCCCCATTACGAGGACCAGGCCCCCCTGTGGCTGACAGGGAAATCCATTCCACTGCCCTGGGATGGCCCCCGGGTAAAGGCCGCGGCCGCCCACACCCTGCAACTCACCCCTCCAACAAGGGGGGATTAACCCCCCAAGGGAGGAATCACTCACGCAAGCAGGCCCAAATGGTGTGGGAGGTTTAATGAGGAAGGGATGGGGAAACCACCCGCGGGGGAACAACATCCCCCGGCTTCCCGCTTGAAACCGGCCCGACGGGCAGGGCGGAAAGCGCGATTTTCTGCTCCGCGGGGGGTTTTTCAGGGGTTGCAGGCGGCGGGGCCAGTTTGGCGCTGACCGTCAGGATGGCGTTGACATAGTTGTCCGAATGGTTGTATTGCCACACGGCATGGCGCTTGGCTTCGTCTGAGGCATCCTCGGTCCAGCCGTGAAGAAACAGATAATTGGCCACGCTTAACACGGCATCCGCATGTTTGTTCAATTCCACTTTACCGTTGCCGTCCCCATCCACCCCCCAAATCAAATAGGAGGATGGTAAAAACTGGGGCATCCCCAACGCTCCGGCATAAGAGCCTTTCAGGTCATACAATTTTCCGCCGGTGCGGGGTTCCATCCGCATCAGGGCCTGCAACTCCCCATAGGCCCAGCGGGCCTTGCGGGTCATCCGGTCTTCCACATAACTGCGTTCCAGCTTGGGGTTTTTTCGTTTCAACTTCCGGTAATGGGCATCCACCGATTCGTTCAGGGCCTCCACGGTCAGGGTGGTAAACACCTCCAGGGGGCGGTGGCGCTGGGGAAACTTGCCGAACTGGGTTTCCACCAGCAACACCGCCACCAGGGTTTCTCTGGGGACCGGGTAGGCGGCTTCGGCCTGGTCCAGCCATTTTTTGTTCTGGGCCATAAACCGGCGGGCACGCCGCAGGGCATCCGGCTGGGAAAACTGGCGGTAATGGGCCGAAGGGTCCCGGTTCACCACGTTCATTTCCACAATCCGGTGCAGTTTGCGCAGCCGGGGGTCAAAAAAGGTTTTCTCCAACCGGGACCGGGCCACCCCGTCCGCCTCCAGCGAGGCCATCAGCGGCTTTAATTCCTCTTTGGTAAACCCACCCTTGGGGGCGGCAAAGGCTGCCCCGCCCCCCCCCCAG
>JAOUFO010000066.1 GCA_029858165.1 Deltaproteobacteria bacterium
GGGGGGGTCATCGGGGTGGGGATGAGTCTGCGGGATGTGGAAAAGGAATTGATTTTTCAAACCCTGCGGGCCAGTGATTCCAACCGCACCCAGGCGGCCAAAACCCTGGGAATTTCCATCCGCACCCTGCGCAACAAACTGCATGAATACGCCGATGCCGGAGAACTGCCCGATTTCCTGTCGGCAGGGGACGACGAAGGGGAATAAATCTATACGCACCCCCCATGGACGGGCTTGTAGAAACCACAAACAAGGTCCGGGGGTCCCGCTCCCCTGTGGGGGTTTGGGGCGAAGTTCCAATCTATTCCGGTTTTTCAATTTTCCCCCCTGGGTTGCTGCCGTATGCCTTCCTCCTCTTCCCCTCCTTTCTCCACCGTGGCCTTGATCACCCATCCCGATTGCGCATTGCATGAGATGGGGCCGGGCCATCCTGAACAACCCGCCAGATTGGGAGCGGTGGAAGCCGGATTGGAGGCCCGTGGACTGTTGGACAGGCTGGTTTGTTTGAGGGCCGCGGAAGTGGAACCTTCCCGGCTGGAGCGGGTTCACTCTCCGGCCTATGTGGAATCTGTTTTGAGGGCCAGCCCCCAAACCGGGCGGGTGGCCCTGGACCCGGATACTGCCATGAACCCTTATTCGTTAAAGGCCGCCCTGCTGGCGGCGGGGGGGGTGGTGCAGGGGGTGGATTGGGTGATGGCAGGGGAGGGCCGCCGGGCCTTTTGCGCAATGCGTCCACCGGGCCACCATGCCTGCCGCAACCGGGCCATGGGGTTTTGCATATTCAACAACATCGCGGTAGGGGCGGCCCATGCCCTGGCTGTCCATGGATGCCAACGGGTGGCCATTTTGGATTTTGATATTCATCACGGCAACGGCACCCAGGATATTTTTCAACAGGATGAGCGGGTGTTGCTGTGTTCGGTGTTCCAACACCCATTTTACCCGTTTTCCGGGACAGAGGGACAAAATGGACACATCCGGGGGTTTCCGGTGGGGTCCGGTTCCACGGGGGGTGAACTCCGGCGGGTGGTGGAGACGGGCTGGCTGCCGGCCTTGGACCAATTTCGCCCGGAAATGGTGTTTGTTTCAGCCGGGTTTGACGGCCGCCGGGGGGACCCTCTGGGGGGGGCCTTGTGGGAGGATGGCGATTATCATCACATCACCGCCCGGATATGCGGCTGGGCTGAGGCCCATGGGGCGGGAGGGGTGGTTTCCACCCTGGAAGGGGGATATGACCTGGATGGCCTGGGGGGTGCCGCCGCGGCCCATGTGGCGGCTTTGCTGGGCCAGCCCTGGATGTGAGCCAGCCTTGGCCGTAAAGGTGAGGGGGAATCCTTCCGGAGGTTGCCGCTTTGGATGAGGTTACAGGGGCCGTTTCCATCCGGAAAACACATCCCGCAGGGAACCATGTGCCCGGTGAAACAGAATCACCAGCAGCCAGCCGTAGGCGAACATGGCCACCGTCAGGCCGGCCATGTGGGCGGTTCGGATAGAGGGGGCCAGATATTCCGTGGGAATCACCAGCAATGCCCCCTGCAACACTCCATAATAACCCCCCACCCCCATGGCAACCCGGTTCACCTGCCCCCGCATCTGGCGAATCAGCGGCAACGTGATGACAATCCACAACAAACCTTTGCCCAAAAAAGCCGCCGTCACCCACAGGGGCAAAACGGTATCGGTGTATACCGGGGTATCCGGGCCCAACAGGGGTTGGGCTATCCCCAAAGCACCCAGGGCATAAAACACCATAAAGGCCCCCACCGACGCAACCCCTTTGAGAAGCCATTGACGGGCAGGCATCACCACCCGGATATTCTCCAGCTTTGCCTCCGGCGGCGGCCCCCCGGCAAACAGCCAAACCGCCGCCGGAGCGATGCCTGCCGCGTTGATGAATCCGTTCACCAGCAGGTTGTCCGCCACAAATCCGGGAACCACCGGGTTGAGCAAATGCAAAAACAACACGGTGTCCATGTGGGTCAGCAGAGTGGTCACCCCAAAATAGACCACAAACATGGTGACGATCAACAACTGGCCCCGCCAAATGGAATGGCGCACCACAAAACCCAGGGCCGTTGCATGCAGCAAAGCCATCATCAGCAAAGACCAAGGCTCCTGATCCAGGAGGGGGGATAAGGAAAGGTGGAGAAAATCCACTCCGTACAGAACAAACACCACCAGGGTCAAAACGGCGGTTTTCCAAATAAAGGGAACATTCAGGTTTTTCATGGGTTCATCGCTTTATAAAACAGGAGAAAGCGCCCCGCCACCGATCAATGGATGGGGGATGGGAAAAGAAGGGCCGACCCGGCCCACACAGATTCCTTCCTGTGGCCCCTGTGCAGGTCGTGTCAGGTCATGTAGCCCACCCCGGGGCCATTGCGCTGGGATTTGGCTCCGGGTATTTTTTTCAACTGACGCCATTCCCGTCGGTTTAAAAAATGGGAGCCCGGGGCAGCGTCCGAAGGGATTTTTTGTTTGAGAAGCTCTATCCGCTGGCGGGTATCGGGATGAGAGCTTAAAAATTCCGGCAGAGCGTCCGCCCCCGGAGATTCCTTGATCAGCATGGTCATCAGGTCCACGGCGGCCTGTTGGTTCAGCCCCAGACCGGCCATCATTTTCAACCCGTAGTCATCGGCCCGGGTCTCCTGGTCCCGGGTGTAACGCAGGGAAAGCAGCGATTGACCCCAGGCGGTCACTGAGCCGGACAACGCCGAATTGTTGCCGAACAGGGCCACCCCCAACCCCCCCAGGGCCGATGAATGGATCAATGCCTGCAAGCCATCCCGGTGGGCCACATGGCCCAGTTCATGGCCCAGCAAAGCGGCCAACTGGTCCGGGGTTTCCAGTTTTTCCCACATCTCGTCAAACACCAGGATATACCCTCCGGGCAGGGTGATGGCGTTGACCATCCCCCCTGAAACCGGGACCACATGGATGGTGTAGCCATTCCCCACATACCGGCTTAACCGGGATTCCACCTTGCCCAACGCTGATTTTTGATCCGCGGAAAGCTGGATTTCGCTAAAATCAAAGGCTTCGGTAAAAGACTGCTTGGCCTGTCGGCCCAGGCTTTCCTCAAATTCCAAAGGAATCACCCGGGCAATCCACGGAGTCAACCCGGGCAGAACCACAAACACCACCAGAGCGGTCATTGCCGCCAGCAGTGCTGTCACCCCCGCCAAAGCCTTGGGTTTGGCGGGCAGCCGTGCCAGCCGGTTCCATAGCCGCCTGGGGCTGGTTCCTGCTCCATCCAGCGTCCCGGCCCCCAACAACCCGGTTTCCCGCAGCCAGGAGCCGGGAGGCAGAAGGGCAAACACCAACCGCCGCTGAGGATAGCCCTGGCGGGTGACGATTTCCAACGGCGGGTGATTTCCGGGATCAAAGTGGGTAAACCGCTCCCATTGGGCCAAATCCTCGTGCAGGATTTGGCCGTCGGTCATTTCCACCCGGACGGTTTTCTCCGGCGGGGTTGCCCCCTCCTGCTCCTTCCAGGCCTGTCCCTCCCGGTCCAGCCGCAGGCGGACCGGCTGCCCCACGGGCCGGATCCCGTCAAAATAAGTGGCTTCAAAATCCATGTTCCCAACCCGTTAAAGGTCACAACCCGATGTCAAAATAATCCGCGGCTTCTTCGCCAAAGGCCTTTTGCACAGTCACTTCCGCCTGCCGAACCTGGGTGATATCACACGCGCCGGTCAACTGAAAATTGGCCACAAAAAACCGGTACCACCGGGCCTTGGCCCAAGCGTAACCCAGCCCCAGGGTACTCAGCACCAGCAGAAAGTTGGTGATGGAAATCACCAGCAATTTATCCCCTTCCCCGGTAAAACGGATCCGATGGCCCTGAAACCGCAAATACTCCAGTTTGTATTTTATCAGATTCACTTCCATAAAGGGATAAAACAACCCGCCGGTGATATAGGTGAGGCCGATATACCCCATGGCCCGTTTCCAATACCCCCAGGAGGGGATATCCGTGGTGAATTGATGGTCGCCAAAATAGATACGGTTCCAGAGATACCGGTGCATCCGGATGCTTAAAACCGGGCCGTAAAAGCCCAGGGTGGCCACGGTTAGAACCAGGTCCTTGTAAAACCGCCGGGCAAACCGGTTGAATTCCGGTTTCAGGCCAAAATGAATCTGCCGCCAGGAGGTGCGGGACAGCCGGAATCTCCAGGCAGCCAGAAAAAGATAAGGAAACAGCCCCCCCACCAGGATATAAATCCCCAGGGTGAAAAAAGCCTGCCATTCAGGATGGGCAGCCCCCAGAAAACCCAGGCCGATGAACAAAGGCAGAGCCACCCCCATCAGCACCATCCGCCCTTTCATCATTTCCCAGCCGGTGCCGTGAAAATCCAGGGTGTCCCCCTCAAATTTCACATTGTGGGCCAGCAGTTTCAGGGAGCGGACCTTGGCCCAGGGGGCATACATCCCCAGGGTGATGATTTTCAACAGGGCGTTGGATAGATACAGTCCGAACAGCATGGCCCCGGTGGCGGTGAACCCGGCGGTCAGCCAGGTTTCCTCTTCCGGCGGGGGGGGAGGGGCAGGGGTGTTTTGCAGAGACGGCGGGGTCTGGGGTTCTGTCTGCGGGTTGTTGGATTCCATGAACGATCCTTAAAAGGTTTAACCGGCGGCAAGGTGGATGGAGGTGCTGAAAAAAACCGGACAGCGCCCCAAAAGAAACGAGAAATGGTCCGTGGTTCGGCGAATCCCTCAATTTAAATGAGGCCTCTGTGCAACTCGTTTTTTCCCATCCCCCTGCCCCCTTCCCAAAGGGAAGGGGGTTGATATGATTGGGGGCCTGCGGCCCCCAATCCCCCGCGTTTTTATCAAAACGGGAGCTTTTGGCAGTTACGCAGAGGTCTCTAAATATGAATCGCCCGGTTGTGGACCCCCAGGGCGGCTTCTTTCAGGGCTTCCGACAGGGTGGGATGGCCATGAACCGCCAACCCCAGGTCCTCCGCACTGGCGCCGAATTCAATGGCCAGGGCCGCCTCTCCGATCATTTCAGAGGCTCCCGGCCCCAGAATCAGCACTCCCAGCAGGGTATCGGTGTGGGGGTCGGCCAGAACCTTGACCATTCCATCGGTGGCGGCCATGGTTTTGGCCCTGGCGTTGGCCAAAAAGGGGAAGACCCCGGATTTGTATTCCCGGTTTTCCGCTTTTAACTGGTCTTCTCCTTTTCCCACCCAGGCGATTTCCGGCCAGGTGTACACAATGGAGGGGATGGCATCGTAGGAGACCTCCCCCGGCAGACCCGCCATCCATTCCACCGCCGCGCTGGCCTCCTCGCTGGCTTTGTGGGCCAGCATGGGGCCTGCGATCACATCCCCGATGGCCCGGATGGAGGGCACCGAAGTCTGGAACCTTTCATTCACCTGGATTCTCCCCCGTTCATCCACCACCACCCCGGTCTGGTCCAGCCCCAGCCCTTCGGTGTAGGGCTTGCGCCCCACGGCCACCATCACATGGTCGGCTTCCAGGGTAAAGGGGTCTCCGGCGGGGGGGCGGGCGGTCACCGTTACCCCTTCAGGGGTGGATTTCACCCCCTCCACCCGGGTGGCCATGTGAAACACCAACCCCTGTTTGGTAAAAATCCGCTGGGCGGTTTTGCCCGCCTGAATATCCATCCCCCCCAGCAAATGAGGCAGCATTTCCACAATGGTCACTTTGGCACCCAGCCGCCGCCATACAGACCCAAGCTCCAGCCCGATCACCCCCGCCCCGATGATCACCAGATGGTCCGGCACCTTGGGCAGGGACAGGCCGTGAGTGGAATGAATCACCCGGCTGCCGTCAAAAGGGACCCCCGGCAGGGCGATGGGTTCCGATCCGGTGGCGATCAGGATGTGCGGGGCGGTCAGAGTCTGCACCTCCCCGGCCTGCATCGGGGTCACTTCCACCCGGATGGGAGACAATATCCGCCCGGACCCCAAAAAGCGGACGACCTTGTTTTTTTTCATCAGCAGGTCCACCCCGCGGGTCAATTCGGCCACCACTTTTTCCTTGCGGGCCAGCATCCCATCCAAATCCAACGTAACAGGCCCGGTCACCACCCCGTGGTGGGCCATTCCCTCCTTGGCCCGTTGAAACCATTCGCTGGATTCCAAAAGGGCCTTGGCCGGAACGCACCCTTCGTTCAGGCAGGTGCCTCCCAGGGTTTCCCGTTTTTCCACCAAAGCGGGCCGCAATCCCAATTGAGCCGCCCGGATGGCGGCCACATACCCGCCGGGGCCGCCGCCGATAATGATCAGATCAAAGGTTTCTTCAACCGCCATGGGTTCCTTGTGGATTAGCCCCGGTTTTTTGGGAAAAGACCGGTTTGTTTTGGGAAAATCTGTGTTTTTAAGAAAAACCCTGGACTCCTTGGGAGCAGGATAGACCTCCGCTTTCTGTTTTTATGCTTTTGAGGATGTTTTGGAAAGCAACAATTTGGCCGGTGGGAGCGGGGTCAGGATTGGGGTTCAAACCTGCGGCGGGTCAGGTTCCAAATAAGGCACGGGGAGGGTTTATCCGGGGCCGCGGCACCGGTCAGGTGGATGGTGTCATTGATGACAGCCGAAATCACCCGCCCTCGGGCGTCCAGTTCTATCCGGTTGATGCATCCGTTGGTCTGGGGCAGGTCTTTATCCGGCGGCACCCACAATTCGGTGATGTTGTACCCCAACAGGGAGGCGATGAGTCCCCGGTTTACCCCGGCGTGGGATACCATCAGCACGGCCCGGTATTTCCGCTCCGCCATTTCCTGCCGCAAACAGGCCCCTGCCCGGTGTTGCACATCCAGCCAGGATTCCCCCCCCGGCGCCTTGAACCCGGCGGGCCGTGACCCGGCCCGGTCATGGTATTCCTGTCGGGGAAGCCCGGCCAGGCCGCCCATGTCTATTTCCTTCAGGTCGTCCAAAAAGGCAAGGGGCAGGGTTTGATCACCGGGTCGTTGGGCCAGGATTCCGGTCAGGGTCATCACCGCCCGTTCCAGGGGGGAGCAAAACACCCCATCCAAAGGGGTATTGGCCAGGGCGCGGCCCACTGCCCGGGCCTGGGCCAGCCCCTTGGGGGATATCCGGCCCAGACGGGGATGCTGGCCCTGAATGGTCTGCCGGTGGTTGTCCAGGGTTTCGCCGTGCCGGACCAGCCACAAACGGATGGCGGCTTCCATTTAATACCTTTGGGTGTACATGGCCGCCACACAATCGGCACAAACCGGTTGGTCGTTGTTCTGCATTTCCGCAGCCTGGATCCGCATGTCATTTTCGGTCAGGTTGCGGATCAGTTTGCGGTAATCAATCCCGATGGAGGGTTCGTTTTCCCGGCCGCACAGCAGAGTGTCTTTGTCTGTACGCAGGATGTGCCATTCGTGGGATCGGGTGTTTTCCACCAGATTGTAAACCGCCAGATGATACATGTCTCTTGTTGCCACCCAGTCTCCTTTGAATTGCCCACCGCCAGTCTAAATCTATCTTAAACTGAAAATAATGATAAAAATCACATTTTAAAACAAAAAAAACCCCAGGAAGAAGTGCAACCGGCCAGCCAACGGCGTTTGGAGGCGCCAGGCGACACAACGCAGGGCTGTGCTGGTTGCCGGACAGAGCCCCCAGGAAGAAGTGCAACCGGCCAGCCAACGGCGTTTGGAGGCGCCAGGCGACACAACGCAGGGCTGTGCTGGTTGCCGGACAGAGCCCCCAGGAAGAAGTGCAACCGGCCTTTTTTTTCATTCCAATGCGAGTATTTTGAAGACAGGTTGACCTGGGCCTCATTTTTTGTTGGCGGGGTCTGAAGGGTCCTATAAAATTGCATCCAGGTCCTCCACAATATAAAGGAACACACTGGACCCCTCATGAAATTTCAACCCATTCTTCAACCTTCAAGGAAACCATGATTTTCGCCCCTTTCGCCAAGCTGGAAACCGCCCCCCCGGACCCCATTCTGGGCCTGACCGATGCTTTTCGCGCGGACCCCAATCCTGACAAAATCAACCTGGGGGTGGGGGTGTATTTGAACGATGACGGGGCCAACACTGTGCTGAAAGCGGTAAAACAGGCCGAAAAAATTCTGCTGGAAGAGGAAACCACCAAAAACTATCTGCCCATCCAGGGGGAGCCAGCCTTTGGAAAGCTGACCCAGACCATGCTGTTCGGCGAGGGCCATCCGGTTTTGGTCCAAGGGCGGGCCGCCTCGCTGCAAACCCCTGGGGGGACCGGGGCGTTGCGGCTGGGGGGGGATTTCTTAAAGGCCCATTTTCCGGGTGCCGTTGTTTGGATCAGCGATCCCACATGGCCCAATCACCGGGGGGTGTTTCAGGCGGCAGGGCTGAAGGTGGCCACATACCCGTACTATGACCCCGCGACCAGCGCTTTGCG
>JAOUFO010000426.1 GCA_029858165.1 Deltaproteobacteria bacterium
CTTGCGCCGCCTTTCTTTTTGGGTTCCTGTCCAGCACCTCCCGCCGCCTTGCCACCCGTCGGCACAGCCTCCGTGTGGTTGGGGCGGGGTCGGTGCCTTTCTTTTTGGGTTCCTGTCCAGCACCTCCCGCCGCCTTGCCACCCGTCGGCACAACCTCCGTGTGGTTGGGGCGGGGTCGGTGCCTTTCTTTTTGGTCAAAAAAAAGCGGAGATGAGGGATGGTTCCCTTATCTCCGCGTGAAAATAAACCAAACAGGAGAACATCCTGGTTGCCTGCCCCCCCGGAGGAGGCTTAAGCCTTCCGTTAGGTTTTGGGGATGGAATACCCCTGTTCATCCGCCGTACCGAACTTCAAGGCATCCAGTTCCCGCTGGGATTTTTCCGCCGCCGTGGAGTTGGGGAACCGCGCCAACACCTCATTAAAGTAGTATTCGGCCATGCGGCTTTTGTTTTTTGCCAACCGGAGAATCCCCAGCCGGTAAATGGCATCCGGGGTTTTGTACCCTTCTATGGTGTTGCGGTGGTCAAAATTGCGCAGCACCTTGCGGTAGGCCGCCTCCGCCTGATCGTAGCGTTTCATCTGATAGTTGGATTCCCCCACCCAAAACTGGGCGTTGTCGCTGTATTTGTTGGCCGGGTATTTTTGCAAAAAGGCTTCAAACACCTTGACCGCCTCCGGGTAATCCTTGCGGGCAAAGTAGGCAAACCCTTTTTCATACAAAGGTTTGGCCCGCATGTCATCGGTCAGTCGGGCTGGATTGGCCGGGGGAAGCAGGTCCTGGTCCGCCATCACAATTTCATCCGATTCCCCCCCTTTGGGCATCACGGCCAGACCCGGATTGGAGGCTTTGTGGGCTTTGGGCAGGGCTTTTGCGCCGGGATGGCGACTGGCTCCGGTTTGCATTCCGGCCGGTTTGGCCATCGGCGGCGGCAGTGGATGGGCGGCGGACGGATTGGCTTTGGGTTGGCCTTCAGCGGCCATCCTGGCGGATAGGGAGCTGGCCACCGATTGTTCCAAGAGGTCAAAATTGGTGGTCATCATTTCCTGAAACCGGCGTTGTTTTTCCCGTTCTTTCGCCAGGTCCGATTCCAGCCGGGCCACCTTTTGATCCAGCCCCTGCTGGTCCCCCCTGGAATTGTTTGGGCCTGCCTCTTGATTTCCCCCGGCACCCCCCAGGGCGGCTTCCCGGGTTTGTCCGCCACCGATGGCTCCATCGGAAAAGGATTCCTTCCGGGTGGAATTGGTTCTCATGGGTTCAGCACCCCCCCCTGAGGATGGTTCATTTTTTGCCGAATAGGCTGGACCGGTGGAGGCGGCAGGGCCGACTTCCGCCGGTTTGGGCCGGGAATCTTTTCCCTGGCGCCACATGTTGGCGTTGGGGTCCGGCATCACGGAACAGGAGACCATGACCAGACTGCCGGCGATTCCCAGCCATATTTTTTTGGTGCGGGGGCGGTTCATGAGGATTCCTTTTCTGGCAACGGGTTGGATGATTTACTGATTCCCATGGTTGTTTTATCTGGAATAAAAGCAAATTGCGGGCCGTGGTAAATAAGAAGGCAGAAAATAAATCAGCGGGGGAGGGCACCCTGTTGAAATTCAAGCCGGAGGAGGATTTTGGGCGTTTATCTTTTCAAGCAGGAAAAACCTCAAACAACCGGAGAAAAAAGGAAGGAAAAACCGATGAGCGAGGAAAATGAAAAACCCCACACCATAGATGCCAAAGTGGAAATCCTGGGGGCAACCGTGGAGGTTGGAATCAAGGATGTGGTGGATTTGCTGATTGTATCGGCCAGGGTGGGGGTGCCCGGGGCGGGCTATACCCAGACCAAAACCACCCTGGGGTATTACCTTCCGGCGGGAGAAGGGGTGGCCTTCGCCCGAAAATACCTGGGGGTGGAAGCCCAAGTAAAAAATTTAGAATAAATCGTGAAACAAATAGAATAAATAGTGAAACAAAACAGCGTAAAAGGGGGGCGCGGGGGGGCACGCTCCCCCGCATGGTTTTTTTTGCTGGTTGCACTTCTTTTG
>JAOUFO010000427.1 GCA_029858165.1 Deltaproteobacteria bacterium
TCGGCCCATGATACCCCTGCTCCAGCCATCGGGTGTAAAACGGGTGGGTCAAAGCCGGTCCCAACCGGACGATTCCGCAATCATGAAACCCCAAGGCCAGGGCTTCAACCACAATCTGCCGGGAAAGCTCTGGGGTTGCCATAAACGGGGGATATTGGCGGAAGGAAAATAAGGACAACGGACGGCCCAGGCTGCTGGCCGAACCCCTATCATGATCAATTGGCGGAAAAATCCTCAAACAAAGCCCGGGCGGCGGGCAGGGCCAGTTTTTCTGTATGGCTGTAGGCCGGATGGTCCAGAACCACGGCCACTCCCCCGGTTTCAGCCGCAGCCAGCCATTGATCCCGATGGTCGGCAGGCAAAGAAAACCGGATAAACTGAACGGCGCTTACCCGATCCTCCCCTATCTGACGCCGGTCAAACCAAGCCGGAATCCGGGGCAGCCCCCCCACCGCCAGCCACAGGTGGTGGTCCAGCCCCAGCAGTTCCACCAGCTTGACCGTCCGCTCCGCCTCCGATTCGTACCCGATCATCAAGGTGGCAGAAAGCTCTCCCTGGGCCGGAATCAATTCATTGTAGGTTTCCACCTCATGGCGGATGGCCGCATCCGACACCATCCGCTCCACCCGCATCATTTCCTGAATCTGATACAAAACGGTCAGCCGGTTTTCAAACAACAGGGTGACATGGGGGCCTGCCGTTACCCGGCGGAGTTCTTTGGCGGCCAGCACCTGAGGGCGAAAATCAGGGCGGGCCTTCTCGTAACCCGCAATATCCAGCACCTCATCCAGGGCAATCGGTTTCACGGGGAAAATCTCCTAGAAGCAAAGTCAGTCGGCTGCCGGGCATAAAAACCAAAGTTCACTGTTGGCAGACCTTATTCAGGGTTTCTGGACGGATGTTTTTTGATACGCCTGGGCCAGCACCTCCATGGTGTGAACCACCCGGCGGCCGGTGGCCTGTTCTATCTGGATGGCGGCCAGGGGGCAATCGCTGACCACCACCGCCCGGGGGGCGGCCTTCACCCCGCTGAAGGCTTTTTCTCCCGCCGTCAGGGAAAGTGCAAAGTACTCCCGCTTCATGGCCCAGGTGCCGTCATGGCCGGAACATTCTGTCACCGGAGTGACCGAACCCCCGGCGGCCCGGATGAGGTCCCGCCCCGGAAGCCCCACATTTTGGGCCCGCAAATGGCAGGAAGCATGGTACACCACCTCTCCCGGCGGTTGGGATACCTCCCCCGCCAACAACCCCGCCTTCCGGGCTTTGTTTAAAAACTCAGCCGCGTCAAACACCTGGGCGGCAAGCTCATGGCCTTCTTCTCCCAGCAGTTCCGGGTATTCCCGGCGCATCATCAGGGAACAGGTGGGATTGAGAGCCACCACCTGATACCCCCGGCGCACAAACGGCAGCAGAAAGCGGTTGTTTTTTTGGGCCATGGCCCGCGCCCGGGGAATGTTTCCCCCATCCAGGGCGGGCATGCCGCAACAGTGTTTGTAGGCCACTTCCACCTGATACCCGTTTTTGGTGAACACCTCCACCGCCGCTTTGCCGATACCCGGTTGGTTGTAATTGACAAAACAGGTGGGGAAAATCACCACTTTCCCCTGGGGGGCCGCCACCTGAAACCGCCCCCGGTTCTTTTTAAACCAGGCCGCAAAGGTCTGCCGGTAAAACAGGGGCAGCCGTTTGTGACGGTGGACCCCCAGCACTTTTTCCACAATCCAGCGCACCGGGGCCAGCCGGTTGAAAAAATTGGCCGGTCCGGCGGAAAGCCCCCCCATGCGCCCCAACAGGTCCGGGTCGGTCAACAGACGGTTGCGCCAGCCTTCCCCTTTTTTTTTGGTTTTCACCGCCTTGTGGCGCAACATCAACCGGGGAAAATCCAGATTGAATGGGTGGTTTTCGGCCTGAGTATAGGGGCACTTGCCGTAACACAACCGGCATTGGTAACACACATCCACCACATGGTCGGTTTCCTTTTGGGTCAACTGTTTCACATCCCCATCGTGGCCATCCACATACGAA
>JAOUFO010000067.1 GCA_029858165.1 Deltaproteobacteria bacterium
GGCCCGGTCGGGGGGGGGGCGGTTGTACACCCGGAACCCAGGGCTCCAAAAGCTGCCGTCCATATCAACCCCCACCCGGCAATCCAGCCCTTCCCCCCATGGGGCCGGGATGGGATGGCCCGGAAGGGTGAACGCAGGGAGGCAGTCAGGAGGGTTCCTTCCATCACCATTTCACGGTTTGTAAATAAGTTCAGGATAAACAACAGGGGGTTGAAGGGGTTGCCCCCTCAAACCCCCTTTCAACGATTGGGTCACAATAAAGCGGACAACGGCATGGGCCCGACCCCTATTTGGCCCCGCCTTTTTTAAACACATGGGGGGCATCTTTGCCATCCACAATCATAAACCCCATCAACCCGTGTTGAAACACTCTGGAAAGCGCGTGGTCCACCAGAATGTATCTGCCGGGGACTTCCAGCCTCATATCCACCACCGTGGCGCCGCCGGGAGCCACCGATGTGGTCTGCACATCGGTCAAAGGCGGCGAGGTGAGCGAGGCTTGGTTATACAGCCGGTCAAAAATCTCACCGATCACATGAAACGACGAGGTGAGATTGGGTCCACCCACACCAAACCAGATGCGAACCGTATCCCCCACCTTGGCTTTTAATGGATACTGAGTGGTCAGGCCCCCCACCGCCCCGTTGAACACAATGTATTCCGGGTGTTCGGCGGCCAGCTTCTCCACACTGTAATCCAGTTCTCCCGATGACCCAAAGGGTTTTTCGGTGTAAATCTCTCCCTGCATCACATAAAATTCTTTGTCTACTTTGGGCAGGGGTTTTGTCGGCTCCACCAAAATCAGCCCGTACATGCCGTTGGCGATGTGCAGGGGAACATTGGGGGTGGCGCAGTGGTACACATACAAACCGGGGTTGAGGGTCTTAAAGGTGAATACGGTTTCCTTGCCGGGGTCCGTCTGGGTCAGTACCGCTCCACCTCCGGGGCCGGTCACCGCGTGAAAATCCACCGAATGGGGCATATCGCTGCCAGCGGGATTTTTCAGGTGAACCTCCACCGTATCCCCCAACCGCACCCGGATAAACGGACCGGGAACTTTGCCGTTGTAGGTCCAATACTTAAATGCGGCCTTCCCATCCAGGGGGCGGACCACCTCATCGGTGATCAGAGTGACCACATGGGTTTTGGGTTTGTTGTGGGTGACCGGGCCGGGCAGATCATCCGGCCTGCGCACAATGGAGTTATCGTCCGCGGCCCACGCGGTTCCCCCAAAGCCCAAACAAACAACGACCATCAACATGGCCGAAAAAAAACCGGTCAGCGGGTTCCCCTTCGGTTGAAGCCCCTCAGAGGCAAATCTGTTTCGGTTATCGGTTTTCATTGCTCTCTCTCCTTGATAGAATGCACTGCCAAGGCACCCAAAAAAGAGAAACTTTGAACCTTTTTTCAGGTGTCACCGTCCTGTGATTTTATTCATATCAGAAACCTTTGTTTTGCGATACACCCCGTCTGAAAAACACGAAAAATTTAATTCATCCGGCTTTTTCCTCCCTCGTTAAAACAAATGACTGGCGAATCCCCCGCGAAACCAAAGGCCAAATCCCTGCCGCTGATCGCCGTGGTGGGACCCACCGCCAGCGGGAAAACCGCTTTGGCGGTGGAAATCGCCCTGCGGTTCGGCGGAGAGGTGATCAACACCGATTCCATGCAGGTGTACCGCCACCTGGATATCGGCACCGGGAAGCCTTCCCCCAGCCAACGGCAGGGGGTGGTGCACCATTTGCTGGACACGGTGAATCCGGACGAATCCTACTCCGCCGGCCAATATGTCAAACAGGCCGGGGTGGTGATAGACTCCCTTCAGGCCCAGGGCAGACCGGCCATTTTGTGCGGGGGGACCGGGCTTTATTTTCGGGCATTGGTGGAGGGGCTGGCCTCTATTCCCCCCATCCCCCCGGCGGTCCGGCGGGAAGCCGGGGAGATGATCCGGCGGCTGGGGCCGGTGGAGGCCCATGCCGCTTTGGCCCGGCTGGACCCTGTTACCGCCGCCCGCTTAAATCCGAACGATACCCAGCGGGTGGGGCGCGGCCTGGAGGTGGTGCTGGCCACCGGCCGGGGGTTAACCGATTTCCACAACCTGGGGCTGGTGGGCCAAAGGCCGGAGCCGGTGGTGTGGGTGGGAATTCGATGGCCCCGTGAAGATCTGTACCGGCGCATCAACCGCCGGGTGGAGATCATGCTGGAAGCCGGATGGGTGGAGGAGGTCCGCCAAGTGGCGGCCAGGTATTCTTTTAAAGCAAAACCGCTGCAAGCCATCGGTTACCGGGAGGTGGGCCGTTATTTAACCGGAAGCCTGCCCAAAGACCAACTGGCCCCGGCCATCACCCAACGCACCCGGCAATATGCCAAACGGCAGATCACATGGTTTGGCCGCAACCCCAAAATTTATTGGGCGCCTCCGGACCGCACGGGGGATATCCCGGAATTTTTAGCCCCCCACTTGATGGTTTGACCGGTTTGTGGCAAATAGTACAGGATCACTTGCAGTTTTTTCCAGGTTTCCGTGGGCCGGAAACCGGTCCCATCTTATCCACCTGTCAAAGGAATCCATCCATGAAAACCCATTCTCTCGGAACTGACACCTACGCCATTTTTGACCATTGGAACAAAGGCAGTGTATGGATGATTCACTTTCTGTGGGGCAAAAAGGATTTCCGGCTCTACATGGAAGCCCCCGAGGCGGCCAAGGCCAAAGGGGCCAGGGGGCCCCTGCTGCGCACCAAGGCCGGGCTGATTATGGTCAGCCGTTTGCAATATTTGTATAATTTTCAGTGGTATGATTACGAAGGGGTGGGGGGCCACGGCTTGGCCCGGGAGGAAACCCGGTGGGTTCGCGGCCGGGAAAAACGGACCGTGGAGCTTCCCAAGGATTTCTTTGAGGTGGCGGTGGACCTTGCCTGCCTGGAATTTGGTATCACCCGCGAAAAAGCCAAAGCCAGCTAAAAGGCAACCGGGGTTTCCCCTTTTCTCCGGTGATTTGTTTAAGGTTGGTTTCCAGAAGGCCCGCAACTCCCCGCCACTGTTTTTTCGGCACCCCGATGGTTTTTCTGGCATCCCTATGACAGACAAAAAAAAGCCGCCCATCCTCCTTAAGATAATAAAACCTTCCGCCAAAAAACCGCTAACCCGGCGGTTGATCCGGCTGAATCAGGCGGCCGCCCGCCTGGTGCGGGTGATCGGGGAGTTTTCCCCCAAAACCGGCCCGGAAACTCCATCCGAGGAGGATTCCGGCCGAAAACTGTCGGTCAAAGCCTGGGGGGCGCTGGCCGGGCTGGCTCTGTTCGGCCTGTTGCTGGTCATCCCCGGTCTGGGGGGGATGGCGGACCCGGCCCGCAAAATGGCGGCTGTGGCCCTGCTGATGGCTGTCTGGTGGGTGTTTGAGGTGATTCCCATCGGGGCCACGGCCTTGATCCCTCTGGTGGCGTTGCCCATGCTGGGGCTGTCCAACCCCAAAGACGCCGCCGCCCCTTATGGGGACCCCAACGTGTTTTTGTTCGTGGGGGGGTTTATGCTTTCCGCCGCCATGCAAAAATGGGGGCTGCACAAGAGGCTGGCCCTCAATGTGTTGGTCCGGGTGGGCACCACCCCGGACCGGGTGATCCTGGGGGTGATGGGGGTCACCGCCTTTCTGTCCATGTGGGCATCCAACACCGCCACTGTGCTGATGATGTACCCCATCGTGATGGCCATGGTGGAAACCGGCAAAAGCGATAGCGAAGAGAGCCGGGGCCGCTTTGTGGTGGCTTTGTTGCTGGCCACAGCCTATGGGGCGTCCATCGGCGGGGTGGCCACCCTTATCGGAACCCCCCCCAACATTGTGCTGGCCTCCATGGCCGGGCGGCTGGCTCAAACAGAGGTGGATTTTGCCCAATGGCTGCCCCTGGGGTTGTCCTACACGGTGATTTGCCTGCCTTTGGCCTATTGGCTGCTGACCCGGGTGTTGTTTAAAACCGGCCCCGGCTCGTTTCACGCGGATGCCAACGCATTAAAACTGGCCCGCATGTCTTTGGGTCCCATCACTCTGGCCGAGCGGCGGGTGGGGCTGGTGTTTGGGGCCACGGCCTGTTTGTGGGTGTTCCGCCGGGATATCCCCCTGGGGGTGTTTACCCTGCCCGGCTGGGAATCCCTGCTGTTTGTCGGTCGGGAACTGCACGACGGCACCGTGGCCGTGGCAATGGCCCTGCTGTTGTTTGTGATTCCTTCCGGGGCGGAACCCGGCGGCAGACTGCTGGACCGCAACTGGCACAAGGCCATCCCCTGGGATATCGCCATTTTGTTTGGCGGGGGGTTTGCCCTGGCCCAGGGGTTTATGTCCAGCGGCCTGTCCTTTTATCTGGGGGATCACCTGCGGATTTTGGGGGGGCTGCCCCTTTGGCTGTTGGTGCTGTCCATCTGTTTGATGACCACCTTCCTCACCGAACTGACCTCCAACACCGCCACGGCCACGGTGCTATTGCCCATCCTGGCGGCCACCGCCGCGGGGTTGGGGGTCCATCCCCTGGTGTTGATGCTGCCTGCCACCCTGGCGGCCTCCGCCGCCTTTATGCTGCCGGTGGCCACCCCCCCCAACGCCATCATTTTCGCCAGCCGTCAAATCACCATCACCCAAATGGCTCGGGCCGGATTGTGGCTCAATCTGGCCACCGCTCCGGTCATCACCCTGCTGACCCTGACCCTGGGACCCTTGCTGATGGGGTACTGAAAACGGGGGCCGGACAGGGTTGCTTCGTGGCGGCTTTTAATTTTTGAGGAACCGGATTTGATGATCACAGGTGAACAACAAACCATCTTGTCGCTCACATTTGGTAAATTATGAGCGACAAAGTGGTTTGTTGCTCATGGATGAGCAACAAAATTTGTCACCCCTCGGTAATACGCAATATCTCAGAGAACGAGACCTCTGCATAACTCGTTTTTTCCCATCCCCCTGCCCCCAACACAAAAGGGAAGGGGGTTGAAATGATTGGAGGCCTGCGGCCCCCAAAGAAAGGCACCAGCCAGCCTACGACGTTTGGAGCCGACAGGGGACACAACCCAGGGCTGTGCTGTTGCTGGACAGGGACCCCAAACCCCCGCTTTTTTATCAAAACAGGAGCTTCTGGCAGTTATGCAGAGGTCCCAGAAGTTGACCAAAGTTTTTCTGGTACCAGTATAACAGCATCCGGTTCCGTGTTTCCACACACCGGTGTTTTTTTAAACCCCAAAATGTGAAAATACACCACACTTCCCTGGGCGGTTTCGCCTCACCCATGGGGTTTTCCCCCTTCAAACAAAATCCATCCTACTGGAATCATTGGTGCGTTAAGCTTGGCCCGGTTATTGCTGTAAGGAGTGGGTAAAAGCGCAGGCCCAACGCCTGGCGCAACCGAACCCAGACACCAAAAACAACCGCCCCCGGTTACCCGGCCGCAAACCAAAAACAAGCTATCGGCATCCTGATGAACCAGAAAACCTTAAAGCAAAGCTGTGAAATCCGTGGCAAAGGGCTGCACTCCGGCAAGGAGGCCCACATCACCCTTCTTCCCGCCCCGGCAAACCACGGCATTGTGTTCCGGTTGTCCCAACAGGGCCGTCAATTGGATATTCCCGCTTCCGCCGATTGTGTGACCCGCACCATGTTAAGCACCAACCTGGGCCGGGACGGCCTGGAGGTGCGCACCGTGGAGCATTTGATGAGCGCCTTGACCGGCATGGAGATTGACAACGCCATGGTGGTGGTGGATGGCTGTGAAGTGCCGGTGATGGACGGCAGCGCCGAGCCTTTCGCCCGGCATATCCAACAGGCGGGGATTAAAACCCAGTCTGCCCCCCGCCGTTATTTACGGGTATTGGAGCCGCTGGAACTGATTGAAAACGACAAGAAAGCCGGGTTGTACCCTTCTGCCACACCGGTGTATTCCTTTCATATAGATTTCACCCATCCTGCCATTCAGATACAATCCCATTCCATTGCCCTGACCCCCAAAACCTTTATGGACCAGGTGGCCCGTGCCCGCACCTTTGGCTTTGAGGAAGACCTGCACAATCTGCAAAACCAGGGGTTGGCCTTGGGCGCCGGTTTGGACAACGCCGTGGCTTTGGGCCGGGACGGAACGGTGTTAAACCAGGATGGTCTGCGCTACCCGGATGAATTTGTACGCCACAAACTGCTGGATGCCATCGGGGACCTGGCCTTGGGTGGAATGGCCCTGCTGGCGGAATACCGGGGGGTTAAATCGGGCCATGCCCTTAACCTCAAGCTGATCCAGACTCTGGCCGCCCAACCGGAAAAATGGGAAATTGTCACCCCCATGGGATTCCCCCAATCCCAGGCCGGGTGATCCACCCTCCGCAACGTACAAAACCCCCCGGCCGTTGCCACTGATTCATTTCGGCGATATATCCTGCCCAGCATGCCGGTTTGCCCGGGTTCCCCCTCGCTTCTCCCGCAGAAAACAGCCATCCTCCTTACCGGATTTTATCGGGCTTCCCTCCCTGACGCTGGAGGGGGCGGGTTCCAGGTTCTGATTTTCGCGCCCGGTTTCGGTGTTTTGTCCGGGGCCTGTTTTTCCGGCAGGTCCCATATTTAAACTGGTCAGACCGCCCAGGGGTTGGGTATGATTCTTCATAAAACCGGTTCTTTATATTCCTTTCAAAAGAAAACCCATGCCTCTGGAATCTCAAAACGTTGGGAACTACCTGGATGAAAAACCCAAAGAAGCCGTGTTGCGGGCTTTGCGGGCGTTGGTGGCCCCCTTGCAGGACACCTGGGGATTTCCGGGCCGGTTTCAGGAAAAAGCCATTCCGGAAATCCTCCGGTTGAGCGCCCCCTATCTGGATGAAATGGAGGCCGCGCAGGCAGCCCAAAAAGTGCTGATGGTGGTGAAGTCCCTAAGAGGCCTTCATTTTCGGTTTGTGTTTGACCCGGCCGGGTTGCAGCAGTTGAGCAAAAAACTGGAACCCGGCGCCCATACCGCCTTTCAGCAAGGGTGCCTGTGGCTGGCTATTCGGTTGCAACAGACGGCTATTTTGTATCTGGCTTCCCAAGAAGGCAAAATGGTTTACGAAAAACTGCTGGGGGAACTGGAAAAACAGAAAGGGAGCCTTTCGGCTTTGTTGGGGCAGGCGGGGCAGAATTCCGTGGAAAAAGTGGATGGGCGGCTGACCGAAATAGCCATGGGTTTGTGGAAGGGAGGGAAAAGCAGGTTTTTTCCCGCCGTCCTGGCGGAATATCTGTTGGAGCGGGTGCGCCGGGCGGCCCGGCGGGTGCCGTCGGTGCATTCCTCCATCGGGGATGAAATGGACAGCTCCCCCTTGGAAAAACGGGTGTTTGCCCTGCTGGAAGAGACGGTCACCCAGGCGGAACTTTTTGACGCAAAACACCATTTTTCCACCTGTTCGGACCCGCGGAAGCAGGAAATCTACACCACTCTGCGGCATAGTCTGGCCCGATCCATCACGACTCTGGCCCCCACCGCCCCCCTTGGCTTTGAGCCTTTCTGCCAGGGGGTGGAAGCACTGGCGTTTCCCTATCCGGCCAGAATTGAATGGGGCCGTCCCCTGCTGAAGTCTTTGTACAACACCTCCCGGGAGGCTCTTACCTTCTCTGATTGCCCCACCCCGAATTCGGTCAACCAGCGGTTTCAGAAGCTGGCGATGGAAAAAACGGTCAATCCTCTGGCCCTGGCCCTCAGCCGGGAGTTTGCCCTGGCGGCCCTGGCCGGGTTTTCGGCGGACAAGCTGGATGTGGCTGAGGTGGAGCTGACCGGGTTGGACCTGGTGGGGGAGTTTGGCTGGCCCGCCTCCCTGGAGGATTTGCTGATCCGTCTGCAAGGTTGATGGCTCCCCGGGGAGGGGGGTTAATACACGGAATCATGACTTCCCACATGGACCGGAATGATTTCCCGGTCGGCAATCACCATTTCAAAGGTGATGCGGTTGGACAGGTTGATGGAAACCGAATACAGCCCCTGCGACCGGCCGCTTAAACCATGCAACCGCAGGGAAGGGTGATGGGGATTGGCTTCCAGCAGTTGCAGCGTTTTGAGATATTGCGGTTTTAATTGAGGATGTCGTTGAAGAAAATGCCGGGCGCGCCGGTTGTATTGGTCTGTAAACACCAGGGTATAGCTCATGGGGCTTCATCCAATCGGGCCACATGGGCCTCGGCGGATTCTCTCACGGTGCGGCCAGCCGCCATATCCGAACGGGTTTCGGCCAGGGCGGCTTCCAACTCGCAGGTACGCAGGTATTGGTAATGAGCGATATCCATCACCACAAAGCGGTCTTTCCCCCGCACGGTGATTACGGCTTCCGGCTGCCG
>JAOUFO010000428.1 GCA_029858165.1 Deltaproteobacteria bacterium
CCGCCCCCGGCGGCCCGGTACAACATCGCCCCCAGCCAGCCGGTGGGGGTGGTGCGGTTAAACAACGGCCGAAAGGAATGGGGTTGGACCGCTTGGGGTTTGGTGCCGTCCTGGTCCAGGGAGGGGGGTGGGGGCAGCGGGTTGATCAACGCCAGGGGCGAAACCGTGATGGAAAAGCCATCGTTTAAAGCCGCCTTCACCCACCGCCGGTGCCTGATTCCGGCCACCGCCTTTTACGAATGGGCCAAAAGGGATGGGGTCAAAGCCCCCTGGTGCATCCGCCGCAGGGATGGAGATGTGTTTGCCTTTGGGGGGCTGTGGGAGCATTGGCAGGGGGCGGACGGCTCCGAGTTGGAAACCTGCGCCGTCATCACGGTGGAGGCTTTGGGATTGATGCGCCCCCTGCACCACCGGATGCCGCTGATTGTGGCCCCCGCCGATTACGCACTGTGGCTGGACCCCCGGGAGACGGGCCGCAAGCGGACGGATGGGCAGATGGCCGGAAATTTGGGGAGGTTGTTGACCCCAACCCCCTGGCCGGATATGGAAGCCTTTGAGGTATCCCGGTTTGTGAACTCCCCCCGCAACGAGGGGGCCGCCTGCCAGGCCCCACCTCTGCCGGGTCCGCCATCACCGGAGAATTAACCGGATTCCCTGCTGGCCGCCCCTTTTTTGCCCCCGTTATCGTTGCCATCCGGCTGGTTTTTCACCTTTTTGGCACCGGCCTTGGTTTTCCCCGGATTTTTGGCCCCCTGTTTGTGGGAGGGGGATGTTTTTTGGCCGGGACCTCCCCCGGAGGGTTCGGGGAGGGGAGCAAGGTCCACAAAAAAGGTGGTGCCTGAGTTCGGGTTGGATTCCACCGTGAGGGACCCCCCATGGGCCGCTATCATCTGGTGGCACAGGGGCAGCCCCAGGCCGGTGCCCGGCTCCCCCAGGGTGCCGGGGGTGGATGTTTTGACCGCCGGATTGAACAGGTTGGGCAAAAAATCAGGAGGGATTCCAATGCCGTTGTCGTGAACCGCCAGACAATGGGGCCTCCCCGGCGGGGTGAAAACATGGATGGTGTTGCCTGAATTGCAGAACTTGATGGCGTTGGCGATCAGATTTTGCAACACCTCATAAATCAATTGCCGGTCGGCGGAAAGCAACAAACCGCTGTCCACCATATTGATCAGGTACACCCCTTTTTCCTCGGAAAAGTGCTTCATCAGGCACACCTCATCCACCAGTTCCCGTGCGTTGAATGTTTCTATCTGGGGAATGATTTGGCCGGTTTGCAGCCGGTTCAGGCTCAACAATTCATCCACCATTCTTAAAAATTGATTCCCCCGCTGGGAAATCACACCCAACACCTCCTTTTGCTCATCATTTAAGGGGGCGTCCTGCAAATGTTCCAGGGCATTGGTCATGCCCAGCAAAAAAGTAAATGGTGTGCGCACATCATGGGCCACCAGGGATACAAACTGGTCCTTCAGTCGGGTGGCGGCTTCGGCTGTCTCTTTGGCGGCTTCGGCCTTCAGCCGGGCCAGTTCCTCCTGATGATGGGCTTCGGTCAGGTTGGCCTCCGCCTCAGTGCGGCGGTCAATTTCTATTTTCATCAGGGCGTTTTCCTCCTGATGGATGGAGGCGATGGCTTTATGCAAAATGGCATCCCGATAAGCCTGGTCTTTCTCCTCGCGGATCAGGGTGATGCGGTCCGCCAGAGTGAGGGAAAGCATCAGCACCAGCGCCAAAAAGGCCAGGGCCGGCCCATTGAGGGTCATCAGGTTGGCGGGCGCCCACCCAAAGGAGGTAAGGGCAAACACCAGGATCCCCGCAAAATAAACCGTAAGGGACAGAAAGAAGGCGCAGGCCGGTTTGTACCCGTTTGCCCATGCCATCAGGCTGACCAGCACCATCATCAGGCTGAACAGGGGGGAGAGTGCGGTGGAAAAAATATCGGCCCAAAGGGGATTGAGGAACAGGCACAGGGCGGCCGCCCCAACCCCCAGAAACACCAACCCCATCCCCCACCGGTGAAGAAC
>JAOUFO010000429.1 GCA_029858165.1 Deltaproteobacteria bacterium
AACTTATTCTGGACCATCTGATAGACCTGAAGCCGGACGGAACCTTCCGTTTGAATATGGATTTCTTCAACTATGCCACCGGCCTGACCATGACCAACCGCCGGTTTGACCGGCTGTTTTGCGCCCCTCCCCGCAAGGGGGAAGGCCGGATCACCCAACGGGAAATGGACATCGCCGCTTCCATCCAGGCGGTCACCGAAGAGGTGGTGTTGCGTCTGGCCCGCACCATCCACCAAGAACTTCGGGTGGATTACCTGTGTTTGGCGGGGGGAGTGGCCCTCAACTGTGTGGCCAACGGCAGGCTGCTCCGGGAGGGGCCGTTTAAGGACATCTGGATTCAGCCCGCCGCAGGGGATGCCGGAGGAGCCCTGGGGGCGGCCCTTTCCGCCTGGCATCAGCATTTGGGCCGACCCCGGCCCCCCAGCCCGCCAAAAGGGGAAGGCCCCGCGGACCGGATGAAAGGCAGTTACCTTGGCCCCCGATATTCCGGAGAGGATATTCAGACTGCTTTGGACCGGGCCGGAGCCAAATACCGCAAGCTGGATGATGACACCCTGTACCGGGAACTGGCAGAAGCACTGGCCGGAGAAAGTGTGGTGGGCTGGTTTCAGGGACGCATGGAATTCGGACCCCGCGCCCTCGGGGGGCGCTCCATCATCGGAGACCCCAGAAGCGAAAAAATGCAGTCGGTGATGAACCTGAAAATCAAATACCGGGAATCCTTCCGCCCATTTGCCCCGTCGGTGATGGCCCATCGGGTATCGGATTATTTTGAATTGGACCGGCCCAGCCCGTATATGCTGATCGTGGCCCCGGTCCGGGAATCTTTGCGCATTCCCATCAGCAATAAGGATTCAGGTCTGTTTGGCATTGACAAGCTGAAGGTGCCCCGGTCCACCCTTCCGGCGGTGACCCATGTGGATTATTCGGCCCGGATCCAAACCATTCACCCGGAAACCAACCCCCGCTACCACCGCCTGTTGGAAAGCTTTGAAACAAAAACCGGGTGTCCGGTGCTGGTAAACACATCCTTCAACGTTCGGGGCGAACCCATTGTCAACACCCCGGAGGATGCTTACCGCTGTTTTATGCGCACCGAAATGGATTATCTGGTTCTGGAAAACTTTCTGCTGGCCAAAACCGAGCAGACCCCCTGGGAAAAGGACGATTCCTGGAAAGATGAATTTGAACTGGATTGAAACACCTTATGTTGAATACCATCCCCAAAGCGGATAAAAAAGAACTAAGGAAATTCGGATTTGTGATGGGGGGCGTCATCGGCCCTCTGTTCGGTGTACTGATGCCCTTGATTTTGGGGCGGAATTACCCCCTGTGGCCCTGGGTTTTTTCTGGTTTGTTCCTGGTATGGGGGGTGGTGTGGCCCGCAGGAATGGGTCCGGTTCGCCGGGTGTGGATGGCTATCGGGATGGTACTCGGGGCAATCAATTCCCGTATTATTTTAACCATCTTGTTTTTCGGGGTGTTCACACCCATCGGGATGCTGAAGATGTTCATAACCAGGGATGCCATGGCCCGGGGTCTTTTGCCCGGCAGCCATTCCTATCGGGTGGATACCATCCACTCCCCGTCAAACCATATGGAAAGGCCATTTTAATGGTTGATGTCATAAAGGACTTGTGGGCGTTTTTAAGGGAACGCAAAAAATTCTGGCTGTTGCCCATCATTCTGATCTCCCTACTTTTAGGGGGGTTGCTGGTGTTATCCCAGGGTTCAGCCATTGCCCCCTTTATCTACACCCTGTTTTAAACGGGGCCTGCCCGGATCACCCCCCCACCGGTTTCCTCCCATCCTGTAAATGGGAGCAGACGGTCGGTGGCTGTCCAGGGATGGGGGGCCGTTGGCTCCCTGCTTTTTCCGATGGGCCGATGTTCATACGGACCTCTTTCCTCCCCAAAAAACCACACCCAAACCCAGGCTGTCCGCCATGACCTCCCCCCGACCTTTCAAGGTGTTGTTTGCCGGCGGGGGGACCGGCGGCCATTTGTATCCGGGGCTGGCCAT
>JAOUFO010000068.1 GCA_029858165.1 Deltaproteobacteria bacterium
CATTACCGCCGAGGCGTTGGAGGCGGTTTTGACCGCCGGCATCACCGAACTGGACCTGATTTTCATCGGGGATCACACCATCGGCGCCTCTCTGCGGGAAACCCTGGCCACCGACGGCATGCGCAGTGCCCAGGAAGCCCTGATTGAGTTTTACAAAAAAATGAAACCGGGGGACCCTCCCACCCTGGAAACAGCGAAGACGTTGATTCACAACATGTTTTTCAATGAAGACCGCTACAGCCTGTCCAAGGTGGGGCGGTTGAAAATCAACAAAAAGCTGGCCCTGGATGAATCCCTGACCAATGTGGTGCTGACCAAGGAGGACATTCTGGGAACCGTGGGCTATCTGTTGCGTCTCAAGGAGGGGGTATCCGGCAATGTGGATGATATTGACCACTTGGGCAACCGGCGCATCCGCGGGGTGGGGGAACTGCTGGAAAACCAGTTCCGCATCGGGCTGGTGCGCATGGAACGGGCGGTGAAAGAGCGCATGAGTTTGCAGGAAACCGAATCCATGATGCTGCACGACATTGTCAACGCCAAACCGGTGGCGGCGGTCATCAACGAATTTTTCGGCTCCAGCCAGTTGTCCCAGTTTATGGACCAGACCAACCCGCTTTCCGAAGTGACCCACAAGCGCCGCTTAAGCGCCCTGGGGCCGGGGGGGTTGACCCGGGAACGGGCCGGGTTTGACGTGCGGGACGTTCATTCCTCCCACTACGGTCGTATCTGCCCGGTGGAAACCCCGGAAGGTCCCAACATCGGGCTGATTGCCTCCCTGGCCACCTATGCCCGCATCAACGACTTCGGGTTTATAGAAACCCCCTACCGCAAGGTGGAGGACGAGAAGGTATCCGATACCATCAGTTACCTTTCGGCCATTGAAGAGGACCAGTTTAAAATTGCCCAGGCCAACACCCCGTTCAATGACAAAAGAGAATTTGAAAACGAACTGGTTTCCAGCCGCCACAACGGCGATTTTATCGTGATGAACCGCTCTGAGGTGGAGTTCATGGATGTGGCTCCCAAGCAGATTGTCTCCGCCGCCGCCTCTTTGATTCCCTTTTTGGAGCATGACGACGCCAACCGGGCTTTGATGGGGTCCAACATGCAGCGTCAGGCGGTGCCTTTGGTCAGCCCTCAGGCCCCGTTGGTGGGGACCGGCATGGAAGGCAAAATCGCGGTGGATTCCGGTGCCCTGGTGGTGGCCAAACGTTCCGGGGTGGTGGACCGCATTGATTCCGGCCGGATTGTGATTCAGGCCGATGTGGACCTGACCGCAGATTCGGTGGTGGTGCCGGCCAACGTGGATATTTATCACCTTTCCAAATACCGCCGCTCCAACCAAAACACCTGCATCAACCAGCGCCCCATCGTCAGCGTGGGCCAGCGGGTGGAAAAAGGCGATATCATCGCTGACGGCCCCTCCTGCGAATTCGGCGAACTGGCCCTGGGTCAGAACCTGCTGGTGGCGTTTATGCCCTGGAACGGATTCAACTTTGAAGATTCCATCCTGATCAACGAGCGGGTGGTGCGCGAGGACCTGTTCACCTCCATCCACATAGAGGAATTTGAGGTGGTGGCCCGGGATACCAAGCTGGGCAAAGAGGATATCACCCGCGACATCCCCAATGTCAGTGAGGAGGCCCTGAAATCCCTGGATGATTCCGGGATTGTGGTGATCGGCACTTATGTGAAGCCGGGGGATATCCTGGTGGGCAAGGTGACCCCCAAAGGGGAAACCCAACTGAACCCGGAAGAAAAACTGCTGCGGGCCATTTTCGGCGAAAAAGCCGGGGATGTGCGGGACACCTCCCTCAGGGTATCCCAGGGGATTGAAGGGGTGGTTACCGATGTGGTGATCTTCAACCGCAAAGGGGTGGAGCGGGATCAACGCACCCGAAATATAGAGCAGGAGCTTCTGGCTCAATACGAAAAAGACTTCAACGATGAAATCCGGATTGTCCGCCGGAATCTGATCAAAATCATCAAGCCCCTGATTGACGGGGAAAAATTGCTGTATGACGTGACCCACCCGGAAACCAACAAAATCATCCTGAAGGCCGAAACCAGGCTTTCGCCGGAAATGCTGGATACCATCCCCAACAAGTCCTGGCCGGACCTGATGGTTTCCACCGAGGAAAAAAATCCCACCATCAGCCGGGTGATTCACAACGCGCTGTCCCAAATGGACCTGCTGGAATCCATTTACCAGGACCGGTGCGACAAACTGTTGCGGGGGGATGAGCTTCCTCCCGGGGTGATCCGCATGGTCAAGGTGTACATCGCGGTGAAGCGAAAGCTTTCGGTGGGGGATAAAATGGCGGGCCGCCACGGCAACAAAGGGGTGGTTTCCCGCATTGAATCGGCGGAAAACATGCCCTACATGGCCGACGGCACTCCGGTGGATATTGTGCTGAACCCCCTGGGGGTGCCCTCCCGGATGAACGTGGGCCAGATTCTGGAAACCCACCTGGGCTGGGCGGCCAAGGCTTTGGGGGTTCAAATCAATCAGATGGTGGAAAACAACCATCCGGTGGCCAAGCTGCGGGATCATATCAAAAAGATGTTCAACACCAAGTCCTTAAACCAACACCTGGATTCCCTCTCCGATGAAGAGGTGGTGGCTTTTGCTCAGAAATACAAAAACGGCATTACCCTGGCCACCCCGGTGTTTGATGGCGCCAGGGAAGCCGATATCACCCGGCTGCTGGAACTGGCCGATCTTCCGGCCGAGGGTCAGGTGACTCTGTTCAACGGTCAGACCGGCCTTTCCTTTGAACAAAAAGTGACGGTGGGCTACATTTACATGTTGAAACTGCATCATCTGGTGGACGATAAAATCCACGCCCGGTCCATCGGGCCTTATTCGCTGGTCACCCAACAGCCCCTGGGGGGCAAAGCCCAGTTCGGCGGGCAGCGGTTTGGCGAAATGGAGGTGTGGGCCTTGCAGGCTTACGGCGCCGCATACACCTTGCAGGAACTGCTCACCGTGAAATCGGATGATCTGGTGGGCCGGAACCGCATTTACGAAGCCATCGTCAAAGGCAATTATGTGCTGGAAACCGGCATCCCAGAATCCTTCAAGGTGCTTACCAACGAGCTGAAAAGCCTGTGTCTGGATGTGCGTTTGTTCAAGGAGGCTCCCCTGTCACCGGAATAATCCCCGGCCAGCCCCTGGGGAAGACCCGGCCCCCTCCACAGGGGGTCACCGGCGCCGCTGAATTTTCGGCACACCAGGATTCCCGGTGGTTCACCACGGGATGGGCACATACAACCCCCCGCTTTGGGGACCCGGCGGCCAAAAAAACCGAATGCGGGGTCCGACAGAACATACGGGCCTGAAAACCTGATAGACCGAATCTTCCTCTTTCCAAGCGGGGGGAGGCTGTTTTGAAAATTGATGTAACCTTCATTACCCGTTTTAAAAAAAAAAGGGTGGAATTTCCACCCCCGACAACCGGTTCCACCGCCCTTTACGGAGTGTCTTTTGAAAGCGCTGAATCCCATTTCCGAAAAACCGACCACTCACGCCGACTATTCCGCAGTCCAGATCAAAATTGCCAGCGCCGAGGAAATCCTGGCTTGGTCCCATGGCGAAGTCAAATCCTCTGAAACCATCAACTACCGCACCTTCAAACCGGAGCGGGACGGGCTGTTTTGTTCCAAAATCTTTGGGCCTATCCACGATTACGAATGCAACTGCGGCAAATACAAGCGCATGAAGCACCGGGGCATCACCTGCGAAAAATGCGGGGTGGAGGTGATCCAATCCAAGGTGCGGCGGGAACGGCTGGGTCACATCAAGCTGGCCTGCCCGGTGTCTCACGTCTGGTTTTTAAAAGGGGTGCCCAGCCGTATCGGCAACCTGTTGGATATCACCCTGCGGGACCTGGAGCGGGTTTTGTATTTTGACGCCTATGTGGTGTTGGACCCCGGCTCATCCACCCTGCTGGAAAAAGAAATTCTGGAAGAGGAAAAATACCGGGAAATCCGGGATGAATTCCCCGACCTGCGGGTGGGGATGGGAGCGGAGTCCATCCGGGAATTGTTGCAAAGAATAGATTTGATATCCCTTTCCGAAACTTTGTACACGGATATGCGTGAGGTGGGCTCTGAGGCCAAGCGCAAAAAGGTGGTGAAACGGCTGAAAATCGTGGAATCCTTCCGCAAGTCGGGCAACGACCCGGCCTCCATGATTCTGGATGTGATTCCGGTGCTTTCCCCGGAATTAAGGCCCCTGGTGCCCCTGGAAGGGGGGCGGTTTGCCACCAGCGATTTAAATGATTTGTACCGCCGGGTGATTCACCGCAACAACCGGCTGAAACGGTTGATTGATCTGCGTGCCCCGGATCTGATTGTCCGCAACGAAAAACGGATGTTGCAGGAGGCGGTGGATGCCCTGTTTGACAACGGGCGGCGGGGACGCCCCATCATGGGCAACAACAAACGGCCCCTCAAATCCCTTTCGGACATGCTGAAAGGCAAACAGGGGAGATTCCGCCAGAACCTGCTGGGCAAACGGGTGGATTATTCCGGCCGGACGGTGATTGTGGTGGGGCCGGACCTGAAACTGAACCAGTGCGGTCTGCCCAAAGTGATGGCCCTGGAACTGTTTAAACCATTTATTTTTCACATGTTGATGGAGCAGTACGAGGTGCCCACCATCAAAGTGGCCAAGAAAATGGTGGAAGAACAACGACCGGAAGTGTGGGAGGTGTTGGATGAGGTGATTGTGGACCATCCGGTGCTGCTGAACCGGGCGCCCACTTTGCACCGGCTGGGCATTCAGGCATTTGAACCCATTTTGGTGGAAGGCAAGGCGCTGAAGCTTCACCCGTTGGTGTGTACCGCTTTCAACGCCGATTTTGACGGGGACCAGATGGCTGTTCATGTGCCCTTAAGCGTGGAGGCCCAATTGGAGGCCAAAGTGCTGATGATGGCCACCAACAATGTTCTTTCCCCGGCCAACGGCAAACCCATCATGACCCCCACCCAGGATATGGTGCTGGGGTTGTACTGGCTGACCAAGGAGCTTGCCGGGTCCGCGGGGGAAGGCAAAACCTTTTACACCATCAATGATGTGCGGCTGGCTTTTGACCATGGCAAGGTGGACCAACACGCGAAAATCAAATTTTTGATCCACAAAGAACTGGTGGAAACCACCGTGGGCCGGGTGTTGTTGTATGACGTGATCCCCAAGGAGATTCCTTTTGCGGTGGTGAACCGCCAGTTGAAGAAAAAAGAAATGGGCTCTCTGGTGGACCTGGCCTACCGTTTGGCCGGAAACCGGGCCACGGTGGCCATGGTGGACGACCTGAAACGGCTGGGCTTTATGCATGCCACCCAGGCCGGGTTTTCCATCTGCATAGACGATATGACCATCCCCGAACGCAAGGCCGAACTGCTGGCCAAAGCCGAAGAAGAGGTGGTGGAAGTGCGCCAGCAATATGTGGACGGACTGATCACTGAAGGCGAGCGCTACAACAAGGTGATTGACATCTGGGCCCGGCTGACAGACAGGGTGGCTGAGGAAATGCTGACCAATTTGTCCAAGGTGCAGGATGAGCGGGGCCATGTGAATTCCATTTTCGTCATGGTGGATTCCGGCGCCCGGGGCTCCACCCAACAAATGAAGCAGCTTGCCGGGATGCGCGGGCTGATGGCCAAACCTTCCGGCGAAATCATGGAAACCCCCATCACCGCCAACTTCCGCGAGGGGCTTTCGGTGGTGCAATACTTTATTTCCACCCACGGCGCCCGCAAGGGGTTGGCCGATACCGCTTTGAAAACCGCCAACTCCGGCTATCTGACCCGCCGGTTGGTGGATGTGGCCCAAGACGGGGTGGTGACCGCCACGGATTGCGGCACGGTGCTGGGGCTGGAAATGTCCGCCCTGGTGGAAGCCGGGGAAATCATAGAAACCCTGGGAGACCGCATCCTGGGGCGGGTGGCTTTGGAAGACATTGTGGACCTGTACCGGGGCGATGTTCTGGTTGTTTCGGGAGATGAAATTGACGAAGACAAAGTCCAACTGATTGAAGATGCCGGCATAGAATCGGTCCATATCCGGTCGGTGCTGACCTGCGAAATGGACCGGGGGGTGTGCTCCCTGTGTTATGGACGGGACCTGGGCCGGGGCCGCATGGTTTCCATCGGCGAGGCGGTGGGGGTGATCGCCGCCCAATCCATCGGTGAACCCGGCACCCAGTTGACCATGCGCACCTTTCATATCGGCGGCGCGGCCAATCAGCGGGTCCAGGTAAGCAAATGGGAGGCCAAGTATTCCGGCCGGGTGGACCTTACCGGCATTCGTCTGGTTCAAAACCGGGACGGGCTGTTTACCATCATGAACCGCAAGGCGGAAGCCCGCATCATGGACCCCATCACCGGACGTGAAATGGAAGCCCGTGCCCTGCCGGTGGGCGCCAATATGCGGGTGGCCCATGGAGATACGGTCAAGCAGGGGCAGGAAGTGGCCGAATGGGATCCCTTCGCCACCCCCATTCTTTCCGACGTGTCCGGGATCATCCGGTTCAACGATATTATTGACGGCGTCACCATGCGGGAGCAACTGGACGCCGAAACCGGCCTTTCCCGCCGGGTGATTCTGGATCACATGGATTCTGACCGGCGGCCTGAAATGTCAGTCAGAGACAGCCATGGCCGGGTAATCAAAAACCCGGATACCAACATGCAGGCCCGGTTCTTTCTGCCCGCCAAAGCGGAACTGATGGTGGAAGAAGGAGCCGAAATCCACGCCGCGGATATTCTGGCCCGGATTCCACGGGAAACCGCCAAAAACAAGGATATCACCGGCGGTTTGCCCCGGGTGGCGGAGCTGTTTGAAGCCCGGATCCCCAAGGAACCCTCCATTATTTCGGAAATTGACGGCTCCATTTCCTTCGGCAAGGATGTAAAGCGCAAGCAAAAGGTGGTGGTCACTCCGGAGCACGGCGAAAGCAAGGAATACCTGATTCCCCGCGGCAAGCACATCATCGTCCATGAGGGGGACCATGTGCGGGCCGGTGAACCCATCGTGGATGGACCGGCCAACCCCCATGACATTCTGGCGGTGCTGGGGCCGCAAATGCTGCAAAAATACCTGGTGGATGAAGTTCAGGAGGTCTACCGCCTGCAAGGGGTGTCCATCAACGACAAGCACATTGAAATCATTGTGCGCCAGATGATGAAACAGGTGCGGGTGACGGACCCCGGCGATACCACCTATTTGATCAACGAGCAGGTGACCCGGCAGGCCTTTGACCGCAAAACCCGCGATATGCTGGATGCGGGCCAGAAACCTCCCTCTGCCCGGCCTGTGTTGCAGGGGATCACCAAGGCGGCACTTTCCACCGAATCGTTTATTTCGGCGGCCTCCTTTCAGGAAACCACCAAGGTGCTTACCGAAGCGTCCATCAACGCCAAGGTGGATACTTTTCGCGGCCTGAAGGAAAATGTCATCATGGGACGGCTGATCCCCTCCGGCACCGGGTTGTTAACCTACCGGCGCTCCAACTACCGCATGTTGGAAGAACCTCCTTACAATCTGGTGGTCAAACAATTGGAGGAAGCCTCCCAGTAAGAAGCCCAAGGCGGCCAGGGTACTTTGTCTTTAAGGCACCTCTCTGAACAGGGAGGTGCCTTTTTTTTGGGTCCTGTCCAGCACCAGCCCAGCTTGTCGGCTTGCGCCTCCATGCGGCGTTATCGGGCGGGTGCCTTTCTTTTTGGGGCGTTGCCCCAAACCCCACAAGGGAGCGTGGCTCCCTTGACCCTGGTTACATTTTCTACATAACCGGTAAATGGAGGGCAGGGATATTTGTGGCTATGAGGAGAATGAGTCGCTTAACAGCCCTCTCCCCCCGCCCTTCGGGCACCCCCTGGAATGCTGTCCAGCACCAGCACCGGCTTCCGCTTGTCGGCTTCGCCTCCATGCGGTGTTAGCCGGGCTGGTGCCTTTCTTTTGGCTCCCCAACCGGGGATGGGGGCGACAAGGCCCTACATTTTCAATTGAATCAACAAATTGAATAGCCAATCAGCCACAAGCCAGATTGTCTCCATCCTATCAAACAGGCACATTCCGCCCCTCCCTGGATGGGGAGGGGCAGGTCGCATTAAGCGACCGGGGAGAGGGGCTTTGAGGGGCAGGTCGCTGAATGCGACCGGGGAGAGGGGTGGTTCAGGCTGGCTGGCGCCTTTCTTTAGCAGTGGATGGAACTGGAGGAGGTGTAGGTGCAGGTGGCGGCGATGGAGCCGGTGCTGTCCTTCA
>JAOUFO010000430.1 GCA_029858165.1 Deltaproteobacteria bacterium
AATGCGGGACAGGTCCTCCGGGGGCAGGCCGCAACCGGTGTCCTTCACCCGGATTTCCACCCCCCCTTCGCATTTTTCCAAAAACAGATCAATCCGCCCTCCGTCCGGGGTGGCCCGTGCCCCGTTGACCAGCAATTCATCCAGCACGCTTTCTATGCGCCGTTTGTCCCACACGCATTCCCCCACCGGCTCCGGGATGTGGCAGGCCAGGGTGACGTTGCGGGTGATGGACAGCAGGCTGTTGATCTGGCTGGCCGCGGATTCGCACAGGGTATCGGCCTTCATGGTGTGCAGGTGCAGCCGAAAGGGGGCGGTATCCTGGGTGTTGACCTGGAGCAGGCTTTTGTCCACCAGATTCTGCATGCGGTCCAAGGTGGAATCCATCACCTGATAGGAATCCTTTTGGGGGAGGATGCCGGTTTTTTGCAGGCTCAGGTGGCCCTTCAACAGAGCCAGGGGGGTGCGCAATTCGTGGCCCACCACTTTCAGCACGTCTTTTCTAAAACTGGACAGCCGGTCCAGTTCCAGGTTTTTTTCGGTGAGTTCTTTGGTGCGGGTGTGAACCTTGGCTTCAAGCTCCTCATTGGACCGCCAGAGGGCCTCCAGCAACTGTCTGTTATCGGCTTCCAATTTGCGCCGGTTGAGTGCGGATTGGATTTGAAACAGAAACTGGTCCACATTGTGGATGGGTTTGACCAGAAAATTGGATACGTTGTAATCCCGGCTTAATTCCAGGGCGGTGGAAAGGTCCCCGAAAGCAGTCAGAATCACAAAGGCGGCGTCGTGGCGGGCTGACCGGAGGGCCTTCAGCAGGCTGATGCCGTCCATCACCGGCATTTTCAGGTCCGAAAGCACCAGATCAAAGGGGGTGGCCTGGCATTGGTCCAGGGCATCCCGGCCGTTTTCGGCCTGGGAAAGATGGGCGCCCAGGGGGGCCAGCATCCGCGCCAGCAGGGAGCGGATCGGCTTTTCATCATCCACAATCAGAACATGTTGGTTCATATCCCTGCATGTTCTGTGGTGTTTCCCCCATTTTTATCCTTCCGGGGAGTGCGGGAACCAGGAGAGTGAGGACAGGAAGGGGGCTGGGTCACGGAGGTTTCCTTAAATAAATGCCAATCCCGCGGGTTTGTCAAGGGTCTTTTTAAACATAAGTAAAATAACATTATTGAGAACGCAAGTTCAATATAACGGGGGGGGTGTGGATCACCGTTTCCCTGGGCTTCTGTGGGGTTTAAGTGCGTAGTGCAACGGATGAAACGCAGGATGAACACCAGGGGTTCCTTTAATACACTTGAGAGACTCTTTTCACTCCCCCTCTTTCTGTAAGCCCTTTTACAACGCGAGACATATTTGATAAGGGTGCTGAGGGTGCCCGGCCCCGGGAAAAACACCAGGCGCCGCCGGGAAAATCATCAGCAATGATATGGAAAGGCAGGGATATGGACAGCCGGATTCAACGGATGAAGGATTCCACCCCCCCAAAACCGGGCGGTGTTGCCGTTTGCGGGCGGTTGACCCGGCGGATTCTGGTGATTTTGGCAGGGGTTGGGTTGCTGGGGGCCGGTCCGGTTTCCGGGGCTGGAGAGGTTGCGGCCTGCGACCGGCTGAAGGATTGCGTGCGCCAATTGAAATATGGGGAAACCATCCCCATCCGGGAAATGGCTGCCCGGCGTTTGGGGGAGTTGGGAGACAAACGGGCCGGAGAGGCCCTGGTGTTTGCCCTGGAGCGGGACCCCGGTGAGTATGTGCGGGCCTATGCGGCCCGGGCCATGGGACGGCTGGGATTGACCGGCACCCTGAAATTGTTGGCCGCCGCCTTAAGGGATGACAGGCAGGAAACCGTGCGGCAGGCCGCCGCCGCCGCTTTGGGCGATTTGGGTGTTCCGCAGGGGGTGGCCCCCCTGAGGGCCGTTCTGGCCGGGGATGCGGAGTGGGTGGTCCGCCGGGAGGCCGCAATATCCCTGGGAAGGATTGCGGACCCGGGGGGGGTGGCCGGGCTGACGGCGGCCCT
>JAOUFO010000431.1 GCA_029858165.1 Deltaproteobacteria bacterium
GGATACCCCGGACCTGAGGCAGGCCCTGGGAAACCTGAAATGCACCCGGCTGGATATGGACATGGCCGGGGAGGGCGCCCCCCCCAGGGAAAGTCCCCTCACCCAAAAACCAATGGGGGACGCCCTGAATGTTCGGCTGACCCCGGATTCCCGGCCCCCTTTCAACACCGGCCCGCATCCCATCCCCTGGCTGGTCCTTCAGGGGGATACCCTGCGGCTTCCCTTTGGGGACGGGGTTTTTGAGCGGATCATTTGCTCTGAAGTGTTAGAACACTTGGATGACCCGGCAACAGCCGCGGCAGAACTGGCCAGGGTACTGAAACCTGGAGGGATGCTGGCGGTTAGTGTTCCCACCCCGGTCAGTGAATGGGTGTATTACCATTCTTCCGATGATTATTTTAACACCCCCGGCGGCCATGTGCGGATTTTTGGCGCGGCCGGACTTGCGCGGCTGTTGGCCCGCCAGGGATTGGAGGTAAGGGAGGTTCACTTTGCCCACGGCCTCCATTCGTTGTATTGGTGGGTCCGCTCGGTGTTTGGGTTGCACCATGAAACCCACTGGGCCATCCGCCGGTTTAAATGGGGGATGGACCGGGCACTGTTTTCCCCAGCGGCCCGCAAGACCGAAGGGTGGCTGAACCTGATCTGGCCCAAGGCCATGGTGCTGTATGCCCGAAAGCCAAAACCCTGATCTCCCCTTTGATTCAACCAACCCATTCCAGGAACACCATGTCCCCACATTCACCCCCGCAGGAAGCGGGATCCGCCATGCTGGTTGGCCCCCATGTTTCCATGGCCGGCGGGCTGGAAAAAGCCTTTGCCAATGGGGAGGCCCTGGGCGCCACCGCCATTCAATTGTTTACCCGCAGCCAAAGAACCTGGAACACCCGTCCTTTGGAAGAGGAGGAAGTGCTGCGGTTTCACCAAGCCTGGGAAAAATCCCCCATCCGGGAGGTGATGAGCCACGACAGCTATCTCATCAACCTGGGTAGCCCGGACCCGGACAAGCTGGCGCGTTCCCGCAAGGCCTTTGAGGAGGAGGTGGTCCGTTGCGACCGGTTGGCCATCCGGCTGTTGAATTTTCATCCAGGAGCGGCCATGGGCCAGCCGGCGAAAGAATGTTTGAACCGGATCGCTGAATCGGTGCTGAGTACCATGGAGGCCCGCCCGGATTCGGATGTGGTGTATGTGCTGGAAAACACAGCGGGGCAGGGGTCCGCCGTGGGGGCCGACCTGGAGGACATTGCCTGGATTCTGGACAAAATAGGTCAGCCGGAAAAAACAGGGGTGTGCCTGGATACCTGCCACCTGTACGCCGCCGGATATGACATCCGCTCACCGGAAGGGTGGGATGAATTTTGGAAAACCTTTGAGGCTGCCATCGGCCTGAAACACTTAAAGGCGTTTCATGTGAACGACATCCAAAAACCCCTGGGTTGCCGGGTGGACCGCCATGCCCCCCTGGGAGAGGGCCATCTGGGATGGGATTTTTTTCACCGGATGGCCGCGGACCCGCGGTTTGGAGAAATCCCCATGTTTTTGGAGACCCCCGGACCTGAAGAGGTGTGGACCGCGGAAGTGGCCCGGATGCGGGAATTCCGCCGACAAGGGTTACCCCAGGCGGGAAATACGGTGTAACACCGATACCGCCTGCCGCTCCTGAGGGGTCAGCCCGCGGACAAGCGAGGCGATGCCGGGATGGTTGGGGGTGCGCAACAGGGTATCCAAGGCCTCCCCGGCTTTTTTGGCCATGGACCCCAGGGGCCCCTCCAATCCGCCCGCCGTATGAACCCCCCGCACATGCTCCCGGCTGCGGTGGATGACATCCTGCAAAAACCGTTTGGGCTGTTTTTTCTCGGCCAGCAGAATCTTGCGGTCTCCCTCGGTTAACCGGGGGGTCAGCCCTTTGGGGGAACGGACAATGATGGTGTTCATGATTTTTTCCAACACCCCCTTGTTGATCTGATCGGGAGGCAGTTGAAACACCTGACTGGTCTGGATGGCAAAC
>JAOUFO010000432.1 GCA_029858165.1 Deltaproteobacteria bacterium
CCAGCAAACTGTTGTCCCTTGAATTGCCCGCATCCATAAACAGACATGCCAACCCCCGGGATTCAAAATGGGCTTGCCATAAGCTGGAACAAGCCGGGTCCGCCAGGGATGTTTTGTTGAACACCACCAGCCGTTGTCTGCCCCCGATGATTTTTTCCAATTCGGGGTTCGCTGAAGAGACCGGAAGTCTCGCGTCCCGCAGCTCCACCACCACATTGCAGGCTTTTACTTCTTCCGCAAGGCGGTTTTGAGCCTTTCGCATGTGGCCCGGAAACCAGGTGACCCGCGAGGCCGGGGTGGAATTCTCCCCTTGTTCCAGGGTGTTGTCCCGTGGCGGTTTCATAGGTCCAGCCTAAATTGTCAGGATTGAAATCATGATATGAGACCTCTGCATAACTGCCAAAAACTCCCGTTTTGATAAAAACGCGGGGGATTGGGGTTCCTGTCCAGCACCAGCACAGCCCAGCGTTGTGTCGCCTGTCGGCTCCAAACGCCGCAGGCTGGCAGGTGCCTTTCTTTTGCGGCCTGTCCAGCGTTTTCAGCACCGCCATCCGCCTTGCGGCGGCTTAGGGCGGGCTTCCACGCCTTTCTTTTGGGGCCGCAGGCCCCCAATCATATCAACCCCCTTCCCTTTTGTGTTGGGGGCAGGAGGATGGAAAAAAGCGAATTGTGCAGAGGCCTCAGAAGAGAACCACCCGCCGGATGGACCTTCTGTTTTGGTGGGATTCAGCCGGTGACTCAAACCTTTGTTCAACCCGCCCTTTGGCCCTGTCACCCGGAGATATTTCCCGATGAAGGTTTTTCCCCATTTGATTCAACGCGGTTTGCGGCAGGCAGACCTGCGGGCTGTAACGGTGCTTTTGGCGGGATTGCTGTCTGTGGCCGGTTGCCAGAAGGACCCCCATGAATCTCCTGAAAATGTGGAGCCTCACATGGCCCCCCCCGTCACCCGGCAAGTCATATCCGATGACGAGGAGAACAATGTTCAGGTGTTCAAGGATGCCGCCCCCTCGGTGGTGTTTATCACCAACCGGCAGCTTCGCCGGGACCGGTTTACCCTCAACGTATTTGAAATTCCGCAGGGAAGCGGAACCGGCTTTGTGTGGAGCCGCAACGGGTATGTGGTGACCAATGCCCATGTGGTGGAGGGGGCTCACAGTGTGGTGGTCACTTTGTTTGACCAATCCACCTGGGTGGCCAGGCTGGTGGGATTTTCCCTGGATAAAGACCTGGCGGTGTTGAAGATAGAAGCCCCGCCGGAAAAACTGAAACCGCTGCCTCTGGGCCATTCCGATACCCTGGAGGTGGGGCGCAAGGTGTTGGCCATCGGCAACCCGTTCGGATTGGATTCCACCCTGACCACCGGGGTGATCAGTGCATTGGGGCGGGAAATATCCTCCCCTTCCGGGCGCAAAATCCGGGGGGTCATCCAAACCGATGCGGCGATCAATCCGGGAAATTCCGGGGGGCCGTTGTTGAATATATCCGGGGAACTGGTGGGGGTGAACACCGCCATCATCGGCCCCGGAGGGGGAAGTGCCGGCATCGGGTTTGCCACCCCGGTAAACACCCTGCGCAAGGTGGTGCCCCAATTGATAGAACACGGGGTGGAAATCCGCCCGGTGCTGGGGGTGGGGGTGATGCCGGACCATCTGGCCCGCCGGTTCGGGGTGGAAGGGGTGATTGTGATGGCGGTTCACCCAAAAGGGGGGGCCGCGGAAGCGGGGATAAAAGGGGTGAAACAGGATGCCATGGGCCGTTTGCTGTTGGGGGATGTGATGATTCAGGTGGATGGCCGCCGGGTGGGCAACAGCGACGACCTGTTGAATGCCATTGAACAACACAAACCGGGGGATATCGTCACCGTCCAAACCCGGCGGGGCAACCAGTTGCTCACTTTCAGGGTCCGGCTTTCCGCCCCGGAATAATCTGAAAGGACACCCTGCCGCGGGCAGTTGGTGATACAATAAGGCAAGTCCAAAACAGAAACCCGGCGGGGGGGAC
>JAOUFO010000433.1 GCA_029858165.1 Deltaproteobacteria bacterium
GGCCACCGCCACCAGCAACCCGCCCCGCCAGGCCCAGCCGCGCGCCGCGGCTTTGGCCCCCAGCCGGGTAAGCCCCCAGGCCGCCGAAAACACCCCCCCGCTGAACACCGCCACCGCGGGGATCTCACCCCACACATAAAACCAGCGCCAAAAGGGAGACTCCCCCACCGGCCAGGATTGGTCTTGAAATCCCCGGTAAAACCAGCCGCTGACAAGCAGGTCCAACCCAAACACCCCGATGGCCGCCGAGGACAACACCAAAACCCCCAAAGGAATCATCCAATGGGCACGGGATAAACCGGGAAAAACTGCCTTCATAAAAAAACCTTGTCCGATGAAAAAATGAAAATGGCCCCCCGCTGAATCCCTTTTTTACCATAAACCTTACCCCTTGCCCATTTTCCTTGAAAAAACGGTTTGACAACACCCCCGCCAAAAGTTCAAAATTCATCAGGTTCTTCCAACAAGCGGGAATAGCTCAGTGGTAGAGCACAACCTTGCCAAGGTTGGGGTCGCGGGTTCGACCCCCGTTTCCCGCTCTCAACAAAAAAAGGGTTGCCCCGAAAGGTGCAACCCTTTTTTTTTGGTCTTATCGGGCCTCCACCAGAGAATATCCGGTGCTGCGTCCACCCCCTTGGTCCTTGGTGAGGATACCGCGTCGGATCAAATCATCAATGTCACGGGACGCGGTATCCTGTGAACATTTGCCCAGCTTGGCCCATTTGGATGACGTCAGCCTGCCTTCCAGGCCGTCCAGCACACGGTTGAGGATTGTCCTCTGCCGCTCATTGAAGGTCTCTCCACCATGAGCATCCCAAAAGCGCGCCTTGCGGAACACGTCCGCCAGCAGGGTTTCCGCACCCATAAAGGCCCTATCCAGACAACCCAGGAACCATTCAAGCCAATCCGTGATATCCAGACCGCCTTTCTGGGTTGATTCCAACATGGCGTAGTACGCCTTCCGCTCGGCGCGGATTTGGGCCGACATACTGTAAAAGCGTTGTGGACTGTGTTCGGACCGGGCCAGTGCCATATCCGCTATGGCGCGGGCAATCCGCCCGTTGCCGTCATCAAACGGGTGAATGGTGACGAACCACAAATGGGCGACACCCGCCTTTAACACCGGGTCTATGGTTTCCCCGCCATTGAACCAAGCGAGGAATGCGCCCATTTCGTGCCCCAGCCGTTGGGCGGCAGGGGCTTGAAAATGGATCCGCTCCCGACCCATCGGGCCGGAGACAACCTGCATCGGCCCGCTGTTGTCGTCACGCCACTCCCCCGCCCGAATCCGGGTCAGGCCGCTCCGTCCGGTGGGAAACAAAGCCGCCTGCCAGCCGAACAACCGCTCCTCCGAAAGCGGCTCATCCAGATTTTGCGTGGCATCCAGCACCATTTCCACCACACCTTCCACATGCCGGTCAACAGAGGTCAGCCCGCCAATATCCATCCCCAGCCTTCGGGCGATGGATGAACGCACCTGTTCCTTGTCCAGCATTTCCCCTTCAATCTCGCTGGATTTGATCACATCATCGGTAAGGGTTTGCAGGAGAGCCTCGGCCCGAAGTTTAAAGCCCAGCGCCTCCATGTGCCCTATCAGCCGCCCCTGCCGGTGGCGCACGGAGGCCAGCCGGTCCGCCAGGCGGTTTATATCCCAACGAAATTGAGGCCAGTCGTTCAGGTCATGAATGAATCTCATCGGCGTAATCTCCGCATTTTATGCGTATATTATGCCGGGGATTCTCCGCAAACGCCATATCCGACGCTGTAATTATGGAAATGGGGGGAGGGGACGCTTTGGCGGGAGGTTTTTTTTGTTTTGGGATATTGAGGAACGAATCGGGTTTTGCGTCTACTTGTTTGCTATCGCCAAATTGCCATTTGCTCCCAACCCTCAGGAAAATCCATCGCTTTTACAGGCATGGAGTGGGTTTCAAGGAGTTCCTTGAACCGTTTGCGCCAATGGTGTTGCGGTGCGATCACATCCATAAAATGGAGCAGGAT
>JAOUFO010000434.1 GCA_029858165.1 Deltaproteobacteria bacterium
TGCCGGGCGAACCTGTGGGACAGGGGATCCTCCCGGCGTTTCCGCCACAGGACCATGCCGAACAAAAAGGTTTGTAGCACCATCCCTCCCCCCCACAAAAAACCGGCCAGATAATGCCACCCTTTGAGGGTGTTGGTATGGGGATATTGGGCCAGGGAGGCTGAATTTTTTAACCCTTCACCGGTTAGAATCAGCACCGCCAGCCCCGCGGGGACCGCCAGCCAGGCCGAAACCAAAAACACCTGGTCGGCAATATCCAACCCCCGGGAAAACTTTCCATACGAAGGTAGCCGAAGGCGTTTCAACCGGTTTGAGAGATTATTGAATCGCATCGGCGGCACTGAAGGCAAAGGATTGAACGATTTGAGAAGCCAGTCGGACCCCCTCACCGGAAGCCAGATTGGGCCGGTGGGTTTGCAGGGCGGTTTCCAGGCTGCCGGTGGCCCCCTTTGGATCCCTGGGGGATCCGTTCCAGGTACTGGGAGAAATGATGTCATAATAGCGGATGATGCCGTCCTCCAGCACAACCTTGTGTTGCAAAGCCCCCGCAGGGGCTTCAATGGCCCCGGTGCCCTCCCCGGACGCTCCCAGGACCTTTCGGCCGTCTTTTGCTGCGGGTTGCCCGGGTTCCAGTTTTTCCAAAATGGAGCGGCACCGGCTGACCAGCAACCCCATTTCGCTCAGACGGGCCAGCATTCTTCCCCCCACCGTGTTGGCAACCGCCAGGGCCACCCCCAGGGTTTCCTCTATCAACATGCTGTTTTTGGCCGCCTGGGCGTCGGTTCCGGTCAATTGGGTGATCACCAACCGGGCAATGGCCCCGGCCTCCATAGGATCCCCCTGGAATCGCGGAGCCTTGACCCAGGAATAGGCCCCTTTTTTGGCCGGGTCGGCGGCCGCATTGGCTGTTTCTCCGGGGGTGGGTGGCAGGCTGTAAAAAGAGGTGGTGAGGGATTCCAGAATTTTCCCCTCCAGGGGGACCAGCCGCCCCTGATAAAAGGCCCCTTTGGGGATGGTCAGGGTGGATTCTTCCCCACCCCCCATGCTGATAAACCCGGGAACCCCCCGTCCCAGGGATTTCAGATGGGGCATGTATCGCAGCAGGGATTTTCCATCGTTCAACACCGTGTCAGTCAAAAAGTCCTCTGTCTCCCCCAGCAGGGTATCCAGGCGGATGATTTTTTCCTCATCCAGGTGGATAGACACTCCGCCGGGCACCACCGACATCACCACCGGGTGTTTCCCTCCCACGACGGCCATCATCCGTTGGAGAATTTCCAACACCCGGGCCGATTCCACCAGGTGTTCGGTCAGGGTATCCGCATCCTGACGGGTGAACACCGGCAAAACCCCCTTGCGGGTCCATCCCTCCCGGCTCATATCCCCAAACCCCCGCGCCACCCGGCGGACATCGGGCAGCGACCCGTTGTAATCAGCCAATCCCCCCAACGGCAGATAATCCGGGAGGGTCTGAAAGTAAAAATGGGTCAGATGAGCCTGAAGCAGGGAAAGGCTGTGGAGCATATCCCGCAACAATTTGCCGTTGGATGGGATTTCCACCCCTCCGGCGGCAAGCTCCATGGCGGCCACGGCGGCCAGGGCATGGCTGACACCCGATTCGGCGGATACCTGCTGGGTGAGAACCATGGCATCCATGCAGGAGCGCCCGGCCAGTGCGGATTCCATGGATCGGGGGGGGGCACCTTCCACCCGGATAAGGCCGTCTTCTCCCTGGACCAGGGCAAGAACCCCCTCCAGGCGGGGAATGGTGGCGCGTAGGGTCATGTTGGTTTAATCCTGTGGGGGTTGCAGATATTTTTTAAGCAGGTGTGCCCCCACTCCGGCACCGGCCAGGGCAAACAAACCCCATCCGAATCCGCTGACATGTTGAAGCATGGTGGAATGCATGGCCAGCCGGTCCCCCGGCAGCCTGCCATACAGTCCCAGCCCGCCGTGATCGGGATAACCCGGCTCGGAGCAGCCGGTGCAGGACCCCCCCG
>JAOUFO010000069.1 GCA_029858165.1 Deltaproteobacteria bacterium
CTTTTTAGCAAGTTACCCCCAAAGCCGCCTGAAAATCAAAATTTAAATACCCCGGCCCTTTGGGGGTTTTCCCCCCTTGTGTGGCCAAAAAAAAGTCCCTCCCCGGTGTGGACCGAAGAGGGACTTTGAACGCTTGCGGGCGGAAACCCGGCAGAAGAACCGAAAGGGCAAAAAGCCCGAAGTAGCAAGGGGGAGACTTGCCCCCCCCCACCCCGGCGGGGTTGCCCTTAAAAGGCTTGGGTGTGGATGCCCCCCCCTGGGGTGGGGTTTGGGCCATGGGGGGAAAGGCTCCTTGTGGAAGTGAGGGGGCGGGGTTCGGGTGAGGTGTGGTTTCACGGTGAACGACGGCCAAACAGAACATCAAGCATGGGCTTGCAGGAGAGCCACACAGCCTCAATGTGATCCAGAGCTTCTTTGTCGCGCAACAACCCATCTTTATGAGGAAAGACGCATCCGATTTGCATCTGGACGTTGGCCTCTTTGCTGTTTGTGGTGAGTTCAAAAGCGGTATCCAGCCATGCGGGTTGTTTCTTTACCTTGGAATCGGTATCCCCAGAAACCACACGAAAGTCAAAGCGCATTTCCCCATCCATCGTGATAATTTGCATAGCCCGATAGTGCCGTTGTTGAACCCGGATCAAGGGGGTGTAGCCGGTGTTGTCGCCAAGGTTCTTCTTTATCTCCCCTGCTATCTCCGCACAAAGCTCCCTGAATCCCTCAACACCCAGGTTTTTTAGCCTGTTGCGGTAGGCCGACCCCATATTGTTCGGAAGCGAGAGCATCGGGTCCACCTCTTGAACAGAAATACCGAGTGTGAAGTGAGGGTGATGATTAAAATCATCCTTTCCGTCCTGATGGCGAAAAGTAATAAAGTCCCAGACAAATGAATCTTCGGCTCCTCTGATGGCTGACCGCCCTTGGTGTTCCGGGTCAACCTCAATGTCGGCATCCAATAGTCTTTGCCGTAAATCACCTGTCGCCTGGCGTATCAAAAGCTTGGCTTCTTTGTAGCTGTAGGGGTAATCCGGGCCAAAGGGAATTCCATCAAAGGTAGTGATTGGTGTGTTCATATTGTAATCCTGTGCAAGTTCTGTTGATTGAAAGATGCGCATGTATTCGCGTTGCTGGCGACACCAGAAATCTGTGGGAGAAGGGTATTTTCCAACCTGCTCTCCAAGCCAGATATAAATATCCACCCAGGTCTTGTGGTGAATGGGGTCATCCAATGGGGGCAGGCGGGGATCGGCGGTAATGGCAACCAGTTCAATGTTTTCAAAGCGTTGCTCCATCGTCTTTCGGTGCCGCCTTAGTTGATCGGAAGTCAATGGGGCGGCAACCTTGTTTTCAAAAACAATGCACCAATCCCCCCCGGAATGGATGCACATGTCCGGTAGCCCGGTGTCCCCCATTTCAATGGGATCTGACAGTCGCCCGGGGAGGCGTTGCTGTTCAACAATCAGAATTTCCCCTTTTGGGGGTTCTATGCCGGTCACCCAGGCAAGAAAATCGCCGCAAAGCTTTGGATTTACGGACAGGGTCGTTGCCAGCCCATGAGACAAACGATTCTCAGGCTGGCTAAATTGGTCAAAGACATTTCGCATGGCCTCTTTCTCCTTGAATTTCATATAGGACAGTTCACCCTAACGCTTAACTCTCCTATAAACCAAGCTATCCTATCGGTCGGACAAAATAGGGCCATCAGCCCCTTTTGGCCAAAAAAAAATCCCTCCCCGGTGTGGACCGAAGAGGGACTTTGAACGCTTGCGGGCGGAAACCCACCCCGCCCTGGTTTTTCAAGCACATTAGTACAAATGTAGTTGCACTAATTGTGATAATTAGTTAAGTTTACACTGATGATGGTGCCAAAAGAAGAGTTGATTGGTGTGCTTTCCCAGTTCAATCCCTGGTGGCGAAAGGAATCCATCCCAGACCTTCCCCCGTGGCGGCGTGCGGCTTTTAGGGAATTGCAAAGTTGGATGACCGCTCCCCCGGTGCAAAGGGCGGTGTTGATATCAGGCGCTCGTCAGATAGGAAAAACAACCCTGATGTTGCAGGTTGTGGATGAACTGGTGCGCCAGGGGGTGCCTGTTGGCAATATCCTATATGCCACCTTTGATCATCCCTTGCTGAAACTGGCCGGAATGGATGCGGTATTGGAGGCTTGGCGTGAGATTGAGCCAAAGGCCGAAGGGCAGGAGTATATATTTTTGGATGAGGCCCAGTTCATCCGGGATTGGGGCACCAGAATCAAACATCAGGTTGATTTTTTTAAACAGCGGCGCATTGCTTTTACCGGTTCGGCCATGCCTCTGGTGGAGGAGGGACAGGAATCCGGTGTGGGTAGGTGGAGTACAATCCGGCTCACCACCCTTTCGTTTTATGAGTACATCCAGATTAAACGGCTGACGCTGCCTGCGTTGCCGAGTGTTAAATCGTTGGTTGAGCTGTTTGGCTGGTCGCAGTCTGAATTTTACCGCATTGCGCAGACCTCTTTGCCCTATGTAAGCCATTTCCATGAGTACTTGGTGCGGGGTGGATTTCCTCAAACATCTCAAATGGAAAGCATCACCCAGGCCCAAAGGCTTCTCCGTGAGGACATCATAGACAAAGTTCTAAAACGGGATATGACCGCTTTGTTCGGCGTGCGGCGTGTGTTGGAGTTGGAACATACCTTCCTTTACCTTTGTATGCACGATGGAGGATTGCTGGACATGGTAAACCTGTGCTCCAACCTGGAAGTAAAGCGCCCAACCGCACAAAATTATATAGCTCTTTTGGAGGCAACCCACCTCATTTATAAACTGCCCCCGTTTGGGTATGGTAAAGATGTGTTGCGGGGAAAGTTCAAAATATACCTTGCCGATGCCGCCATCGCACCCGCTGTCATGCTCAAGGGCAAATCCATCCTGGAAGACCCCGCAGCCCTGGGTGTTGCGGCTGAAGCTGCCGTATTCAAGCATTTGTTCACCCGGTATTACCCGATGAATGTGCGTTTTTCTTACTGGAGAGGCAGGAAAAATTTGGAAATTGATTTGGTCGCCGAGGTGGCGGGGGATGTCATTCCTTTTGAAGTGAAATACCGCACCCGGAACACCGGCCCGGGCGATCTCAAAGGCTTGTTGGAATTCACCCGGGAAAAATCCATTGACAGAGGGTATGCGGTTACCAAATCCTTGGATGACTTCGGGTTGATGGAAGGTCTCCCGGTTGGGGCGGCTCGCATCCTGCGCATCCCGGCCCCTTTGCTGTGTTATTGGATGGGTGAATCCGAACTCTTACCCTAATGGCCCACCTCCCCCAATACCTCCCCCCCAAAAAAAAATCCCTCCCCGGTGTGGACCGAAGAGGGACTTTGAACGCTTGCGGGCGGAAACCCGGCAGAAAAACCGAAAGGGCAAAAAGCCCGAAGTAGCAAGGGGGAGACTTGAACTCCCGACCTCGCGATTATGAATCGCGCGCTCTAACCAGCTGAGCTACCCTGCCCCGACATTTAACCTTTAAATTTAAGACCACCGGCGGGGGGGTTGTCAACGGGAAAGGGAGCAAAAGAAACAATTGCGTGGATGTACCCCCAAAAAAAGCCCATCGCCCCTTGACGGCCCCTGCCCCACCCCTTTAAATGGGAGGGCAACCCCAACCCAAACTTTATATCTTTTCCCCATCAAACCCCAAGGGCCGTATGAAAATGGAAAAGCACCGGGTGGCCCAAGGTAAGCTGGCTTATGTAAAGGGAACCCAGCGGCCGGATGTGCCGTGCATTTTGTGTTGTGTGGCCGAAGGGGACCCACGGGTGGAGGATTTGACCGTTTACCGGCGGGGGGCAGTTCTGGTGACGCTGAACCTGTATCCGTTTAATCCGGGCCATGTGATGGTGGTTCCCCTGCGCCATGTGGAGGATTACCGTGATTTGACCCCCCCGGAGGCCATGGAGATGCACCACATGCAGCGGCTGACCTTAAACGTGCTGGAAAAGGTGTATCAGCCGGGGGGGTTCAATGTGGGGTACAATCTGGGCAGAAGTTCCGGGGCTTCCATTGCCCATCTGCATTTGCAGGTGGTGCCCCGGTATGCGACGGAGTTGGGGTTTTACGATATATTTTCCGATTCCAGGGCGTTGGTGGAATCCCCCAGGGAAAGCATGAGCAAGCTGAAGGGGGCGTTTGCCGCCGCAGCCCCCGGCTTTTTTGACCGGGAAGGTTGACCCGGTTACAGCACATTGGCAGCCATTTCGGCCAGGGCGGACCGTTCTCCCCGTAGCAGGGTGACATGGCCCGCCAGGGGTTGCTCTTTAAACCGCTCCGCCACATGAGAAAGGCCGTTGGAAACGGAATCCACAAACGGGTTGTCAATCTGGTAAGGGTCGCCGGTCATCACGATTTTGGTGCCCACCCCCACCCGGGTGATGATGGTTTTGATTTCATGGGGGGTCAGGTTTTGGGCCTCATCCACAATCATAAACTGCTTGGGGATGGACCGCCCCCGAATGTAGGTGAGGGGTTCTATGTTGAGCAGCCCCTGGTCTATCAGGGCCTGATACCCCTTGATGCTGGCCTTGGAGGAGACGGGAGGGCCGATCAGGAAATCCAGGTTGTCAAAGATGGGCTGCATCCAGGGTCCCATTTTTTCCTCCAGACTTCCCGGCAGGTAGCCAATATCCCGCCCCATGGGAAAGATAGGCCGACTGACCAGCATTTTGGAATAGGTGTTTTCATCCATCATCATTTGCAACCCGGCGGCCAGGGCCAGCAGGGTTTTGCCGGTGCCTGCCTTGCCCATCAGGGTCACCACCGAAAGGGCGGGGTCCAACAGCAATTCCAGGGCCAGTTGTTGCTGGGGGTTGCGGGGAATCACATCCCACACCCCGTGGGCAAATTGCCGGATGGGGAGAAACTTTTTTTTGTCTGTGTGATAACGGAACACCCGGTAGCGGTCCGGTTGGGTTTCATCCACCACCACCAACCCCTGGTTGGGGTAGTGTTCGGTTTCCATCACCGCCCATTCTTTGGTCAGCCATTGATCAAATTCCGCCGGGGGGACCTTGTGCGTAAGATACCCGGTGTAGATTTCGGCAATGTCCTGGTGTTCCCCTTCGTAGGATATGGCTTCCATTCCCAGGGCGTTGGCCCGGATGCGCAGGTTGGTATCCTGGCTGACCAGCACCGTGCGCACCGAATCATGCTCCTTCATCTGAAGAGCGGTGGCCAGCACCCGGTTGGATGCCTTGGCCAGGTCCAGTTCCCGGGGAAAGTTGTGGGCTTCCCGGCGCCATATCTGCACCTTCAGGGTGGACCCGTTGGGCTGTTTTAATCCCTTGGACAGACTGCCCTTGGTGCGGTAGCCGTCAATGGTTTTGGATACCAGACGGGCGTTGCGGCCGGTTTCGGTCATTTCCTTTTTAAACTGGTCAATCTCCTCAATGGCCACAATGGGAATCACCACCTCCTGGTTGGGAAACCCCAACAGGGCTTCCGGGTCCACCAAAATCACGTTGGTATCCAGCACATAGCGGATGTGTTCAGACATGTTGGCTTCTGCAAAAGAGTGGTTGCAAAATCGGTTGGCAGGGGCCAAATCAGCTTCTGCCTTGGCGGATGCAGCCCCGCCTTCAATTAACGGGAGGAATCCAAAGGGTTGGGCGGCGGGGATGGGGCGGAGACAAACACCACCTTCCCGGCTTGGGTTTTTTCAAACGCCCCCAACAGCACGCCTTCGTTTTCCATCACAGATGGGATATACGCCCCTGGCCGAAGGGTAAGGCTTTTGGGTTCCACCTGAATCATAGCATATCCCCGCACCACCCGGTAACCGGCTTTTCCCACACCATACACCCGGATCGGCACAAAAGGCCCCGCCACTCCCAATTCCAAGGCGTCCACCACCCTTCCCCCACGGCGCAACACCACCCGGTGTTGAAACTCCGCCAGCACCGGATGGGTTTGCACCCGTTCCAACACCATCTCTGCATTTCCTCCGGGCAGGGGGTAAACCGCCTGGACCAGGTCCCCTTTTTTGTAACACCCCCCCAACAACAAAGCCCCCAAAAGCATTATCCCGCCAAGCAGAAAAAAGCGATTCGGGCGCAACCCATCTTTGCCCTCCAGGGGCTGGCGGCAGGTTGCCTTAAGGGGGGGGGCAGGGGGCCGGGTTTCCATCGTCAGGCATCAGGGGTCACAGGTTTTAAAAAAGGCTGCCAAACCAATCCTGTCACGGGAAAATCAGGCGTGAGAAAACACTTTGGACAGTTCCAGACGCCATTCCTCACGGGTGATCGGCTGGGGTTGCCCATGAGCGATCACCTTCCAATATCCCTGGGCGTTTACCCCCAGTTCCTGGATGGGATTGACCGGTTTGGGCGGAGGCGGGGGGGCATTGCCGGAAGGGGATTCCACCTTGTGTTTGGAAAGCGACTCAGTCGGTTCGGCGGATTCCCCATCCGGGTCCGAGGCCATTTGCCCGGCAGGCACCTCAGCCTCCAGGGAGAAGGACTCTTTTAAGGAAGTCTCTTGCTCAAATTCTGTCTGGCCGAACATATCTGTTTGCAATGGGGAATCCACCATGAGGCTCCTTGGGGGGAGGGGAGGAAAGATGATCAACCAGGGGGCCTTGGTTGCTCTGTCCTACAGGACTATCATAAACCGCAAAGGCCGGGCAACCCCCAAAGAAAGACAGTCGGGTTGCCCCATTTAGATCAGGGGCTTCAGCTCTTTGGCCAGGGCATACCCGATCATTTTGGAGGCCAGCCGGGCAGCCAGAAAATCGGTTTGAAAGGATGGGGGCTGGGGAGCCAGTTCCACCAGGTCCATGCCGATCACGGTCCGGGCGGCAGAAACTTTTTTCAGCAGTTTCAGGGTTTGGCGCCAATCCAACCCCCCCGGAACCGGCGTGCCGGTGGCAGGGGCAATGGAAGGGTCCAACCCGTCCATATCCACAGTGATATACACCTCATCCCCCAGACGGGCCACCACCTCATCCATCCAGCCGTCATCCGGGTTTCCGGATATTCGGTGGCCCCAGAACACATTGGCCTCCAGACCGTTGCGGCGCAGAAAATCCCGTTCCTCCCGGCTCACGGCACGAATGGCCACCTGCACCAGAGAAAGCCCCAGGTCAAAGGCTCGGGCCATCACGCTGGCATGGCTGTGAGGGGTGCCCCCGTAACTGGCCCGCAAGTCTCCATGGGCGTCAATCTGCAAAACCGAAAACGGGGCGTTGCGGTGGGCCAGCAGGGCGGTAAACACCCCGTAGCTGATGGAATGCTCCCCCCCGATGGTCATCAACAGCTTGCCCGCCCGCACCGCAGGCATTGCGGCCTGCCGGATGGCCTCCATCATCTCCTCGGGGGTGGGCCGGGCAGCCACCGGGGGAAGGGTGAATATCCCCAGCCGGTCCAGATCGGCATCCAATTCCTCATCATACATTTCCAATTGGGCGGAGGCCTCCAACAGGGCCTGAGGGCCGCGGGAGGCCCCTGTTCCGTAGGACACGGTTCCCTCATAGGGCACCGGCAACACCACCACCCTGGCCTCCTCAAAAGAGGGTGCCCACCCCTCATCCCCCAGAAACCGGATTGTCGCTTGGTGTGTCATGGGTTTTTACAGTGAGTGGGACGGGTGAGAGATAAGGATGTCGGTTCACCGGGACCGCACGGCCAAACCAGCCGGTCCGGTAAACAGGGTCTGTAAACCACGGGGTTCAACAAAAAAGGGGGCCTGAAGCCCCCCTTTGGGTAACAACCAATTTGAAATATCTGCAACCCTCGTTATTTTCCCATCCCCCTGCCCCCCAACACAAAAGGGAAGTGGGTTGATTTGAGTTGTGTCGCCTACGAGTCCAAGCCCCTCTCCCCCCGCCCTTTGGGCGCCCCCCTCCCCAAACAGGGAGGGGGGAAAAAAGGCCTCTACATTTTAAATGAAATCAAAAAACTGCAAAGCCACACAACCGCAAGTCAGATGGATGCCGCCTTTTTAAAACCGGCACAACTCTGCCCCTCCCTGTATGGGGAGGGGCGGACCGCCGCAGGCGGACGGGGAGAGGGGCTGGCGCCTTTCTGTTTAGCGTTTGCGGATGGTCAGCAACCCGCCTTTGTGGCTGGGAACCGCACCTTTGATGAGCAACAGGTTTTTTTCTGGGATCACTTTGGTGATTTCCAGGTTGAGGATCGTCACTTTTTCGGCACCCATATGGCCCGGCATCCGTTTGCCG
>JAOUFO010000070.1 GCA_029858165.1 Deltaproteobacteria bacterium
CTACGGATGTTGGACAGAGAGGGGGGGGGGGAGGTTTGGAACGGGGTTTCTGTGGATTCGGTGATTTTCATGGGATTCAAGGCCCTGCCGTTTGGCTGAAACCGGTGGTCAATCCATCCAGAAAGACTCTCCTGCCATCCAGGGGATTTTCCCGGATGGATTCCCTGGAGGCCGTCCCCCCCCCGGGGGGGAAGAAGAATCTGACCGGAATGGCCAAGCCCGGGGGGCTAACCGCGGCCTGCCCGCCGGAGGCTAACCATGAGGTCCGCCGGAGGCTATCCTTGAGCGGCCCGCCGGGGGCGCGGGGAATGTGCCGAATCAGCGGCGGTTTGGGCCGGGGGTTCGGTATCCATCATTCCCTCCACGTCATGGGATATTTTGTAGGCGCAAAATTTGGGGCCGCACATGGAGCAGAACTCCGCCGATTTGTGGGCATCCTCCGGCAGGGTTTCATCATGATAGGCCTTGGCCCGTTCCGGGTCCAGGGACAATTCAAACTGGCGGTTCCAGTCAAAGGCGTATCTGGCGCGGGAGAGTTCATCATCCCGGTCCCGGGCGCCGGGGCGGCCCCGGGCCACATCAGCGGCATGGGCGGCTATTTTGTAAGCCACAATGCCGTTCCTCACATCCTCCTGGTTGGGCAGCCCCAGGTGTTCCTTGGGGGTGACGTAACACAACATGGAGGCCCCGTGCCATCCGGCCATGGCCGCCCCGATGGCGGAGGCAATGTGATCGTAACCGGGGGAAATGTCTATCACCAGCGGCCCCAGCACATAAAACGGGGCTTCGTGGCACAATTCCCGTTCTACTTCCATGTTCATTTGAATCTGGTCCATGGGCACATGGCCCGGCCCTTCTATCATCACCTGCACATCTTTTTCCCAGGCTTTCAAAGTCAGTTCACCCAGGGTTTTCAGTTCGGCAAATTGCGCTTTATCGGATGCGTCATGCAGACACCCCGGCCGGAGGCCGTCTCCCAAGGACAAGGTCACATCATACCGCCGGGCAATGTCCAGCAGATCGTCAAACCGCTCAAACAGGGGGTTTTGGCGGTTGTGGTGTTGCATCCACTGGGCCATCAGACTTCCCCCCCGGGATACGATTTTGGTGATGCGTTCCCGGACCAGGGGAATGTGTTCCCGCAGCAACCCGGCATGGACCGTCATGTAATCCACCCCTTGGGAGGCCTGGTATTCAATCACCTCCAGCAGCATATCGGCTGTCAGATCCAGGGGATCCTTCACCATTTCTATGGCTTCATAAATGGGAACCGTGCCGATGGGGGCCGGGGAAGCATGAATGATGGCCTGTCGGATGGGCCGGATGTTTTTTCCGGTGGAAAGGTCCATCACGGTGTCGGCCCCGTATTGCAAAGCGGTTTGCAGCTTGCACAATTCCTCTTCCGCCCCGGAGGAAACCGGGGAGTTGCCGATGTTTGCGTTGACTTTGCACCGGGATGCAATCCCGATGGCCATGGGGGCCAGGTTGGTGTGGCGGATGTTGGCCGGGATCACCATGCGCCCGCGGGCCACTTCGCCGCGCACCAGTTCAGGCTCCAGCCGTTCCGCCGCGGCCACGGCCTCCATCTGAGGGGTGATTTCCCCCTGGCGGGCACGGCGCATCTGGGTAAGGACGGGGGCTGTTTTGCTGAGGTACTGGGGCATACACCCTCCTGGATTGGTGTGGATGGCCGGGGGCCTTGGTTCAAAGATTGGACGGCCTGAATGGGTTAGTCTACCCCTTCCGCCCTTTGATGGAAAGGATGGAACCCGTTTGGCCGCAGGGGGTCACGGGTTTAAATATGGCATATTCTGGCTTAATTAAACAGAAAAAAGGCCGGGCGGCGGGTTAAAACGTGCGGGTGAACAGGATGCCGTCATTGGTGGCCAGGATGGAGGCGTTGGGCTGCCAGTCTTCAGGTAGCCAGGCCCACACCCCCGCCAGAAAAAAGGATACCCCGATGAACAGCCCCACATTGGTCCTTTTTTCGCGCCAGCGGGCCTCGTTGTGATAGCTTTCGGTTTCCGCCCGGTAGGTTTGGGCGTCCTGGGCTGTGGCCGCGGCCTGGTATTTTCCGTAGCTGGTATCGGCGTTTGCCTTTGCATCCCTGGAAAGCTGATATTCTTTTTGGGTTTGGACCAAGGTTGCCGCCGAAAGTCCGAAAAAAAGGAATCCGCTCCAAAAGCCCGGTTCGTTGTCCACCCGCAACAGTCCGTCTTCGGCGGAGGCGTTGCCCCAAGCGGCTATCCACAGACAAAAACTCACTACGGCCAGTTTTTTCATCATGGGGGTCGGATGATTTTTAAACGGGAAAAGGGGTTTGCTGAGCCGATGGGAGTACCTTCCCCTCGCCCATGCACCCCCGGATGGGATAACATAAAAATTGAGACCTCTGCACAACCGCCAAAAGCTCCCGTTTTGATAAAAAAGCGGGGGTTTGGGGGCCGCAGGCCTCCAATCCAATCAACCCCCTTCCCCATGGGAAGGGGGCAGGGGGATGGGGAAAAAACGAGTGATGCAGGGGTCTCAAAGATTGCATCCTGCCCCCGCTTGCGGGGGGATTCTTTACCATCAACCCCTGTTGGAGTTTCACGGATTTTGGCCGCAGAGTCAAAAACAAAAAAAACAGGGGGGGCGCCCGTTTTGCCCCCCCGGGTAGCGGCTGTTTTGGCAGGATTGCCGGACAGCCCCGGGGTGTACCTGCACAAGGACGCCGATGGCCGGGTGTTGTATGTGGGCAAGGCCAAAAGCCTGCGTCAACGGGTGCGGTCTTATTTTCAATCCCCCCACGGGTTATCCACGCGCATTGCCGCCATGGTGGCCCAGGTGGCCGATATTGGCCTGTTTGTCACCCGCAGCGAAACCGAAGCCCTGCTGCTGGAAGCCAGCCTGATCAAAAAGCATCAGCCCCGCTACAATGTGCTGCTAAAGGATGACCGGTCCTACCCTTTCTTTAAGCTGACCAGCCGGGAATTGTTCCCCCGGCTGATGCTGGTGCGGGAAACCCGCGATCCGTCGGCGGAATACTTTGGCCCTTACACTTCCGTCAAGGATGCCCGGGAAACCCTGCATATGATTCACCGGTATTTTAAGCTGCGCACCAGCAAGTGGAACCTGGACGGCACCAAAACCTACCGGCCCTGCCTGAATTGGCAGATGGGCAAATGCCTGGCTCCCTGCCGCGGGGAGGTGGACCCCGCCGAATACCGCAAGATCGTCAATCAGGTGCGGTTGTTTTTTCTGGGGCGGGACAGGGAACTGATCAACCATCTGGAAGAAAACATGAATCAGGCGGCACAGGCCCGCCGTTATGAGGAGGCCGCCGCCTGCCGGGATGCGGTCCGGGCGGTGACCCGCACCCTGGAACGCCAACGGGTGGTGGTGGCGGACCCGGATGGCTCCCAGGATGTGTTTGCCGTCTGGCGGGAATCCCGCTTTGCCGGGGTGGAGGTGATGTTCATCCGCAACGGGCGGCTGATCGGCCATGACTGCTTTTTCTTTGATCAGGCGGAGGAACAATCCGACGGCGACCTGCTGAAATCGGTGCTGAACCGGTTGTACACCAGCCCCACCGCCCAGCCCCCCCGGGAGGTGGTTCTGCCGGTGGATTATGAGGACCGGCCGGTGTTGGCCGAATTTTTAAGTGATCGGGGGGCAGGCCGGGTAAAACTGACGGTGGCCCTGAAAGGGGAAAAACGGCGGCTGGTGGAAATGGGGGAGGCCAATGCCCGGCTGGCGGTGAAAGAACGGATGGTGCGCCATGTCTCTGATGACCAGATTCTGGGGGAGGTGCGCCGGAGCCTCCACTTGCGGCGCATCCCCCGCCGGGTGGAGGCGTTTGACATATCCAACATCCAGGGCCGCCATCAGGTGGCCTCCATGGTGTCCTGGAATGACAACCGGCCGGACAAAGACGGCTACCGCAAGTTTAAGATACAAACGGTGGTCGGCCCGGATGATTTTGCCTCCATGGAAGAGGTGTTGACCCGCCGTTATACCCGGCTGGTGGCCGACGGGGCACCCCTGCCGGACCTGATTTTGATTGACGGAGGCAAAGGGCAGGTGAACATGGCCTGGTCCGTGTTGGAAAAACTGGGCATATCCCCCACCCGGCTGGATTTGATCGGATTGGCCAAGGGGCGCACCGAAAAACGGCGGGCGGGTTCAAAAAGGTTACAGGAAACCCGGCTGGTGGATTTTGAGTATGTGGTGAAACCCCAGATGAAAAACGAAATCACCCTGAAACGCAACAGCCCCACCCTTCATTTTCTGCAACGAATACGGGATGAAACCCACCGGTTCGCCATCACCTATCACCGGGCATTGAGGTCTAAATCCACCATCCGCTCCGGGTTGGACCATCTGCCCGGTATCGGCCCCAAGCGGGTAAAGCTGTTGCTACGCCATTTCGGCTCCCTGAAACGGGTGGGGGAGGCCGACCTGGATGAACTGCTGCGGGTTCCGGGGCTTCCCCCCAAACTGGCGGCAGAGATATATCAGTCCCTGGGCGCGGGACAAAAACCATCTCCCGCTTCCGGGTTGCCGGAAACCCCCGAACCGGCCGGGAATCCCCCTTGATTCTCCCGCCGATGTTGTCCAAGATGGCCTCAAACGACACCCTTTCAACCGGGGGTTCTCTGGTTTTCCTTCCATCGGAGCGGTTGTGTGACCAAATCCTGTCTGGAACCCATTCCGTTTTTTTCCTCTCTGGCCCGCTGGGCTGAAGGGGGGCGGGGGTGGTCCGCCTTTCAGGCCGCCTTGGGCCGGTCTTCCCGCCTTTCTCCGGGTGGCCTGGCCGCCGACCTGTACCGGGAAACGGCCGGATTTTGGCTGGAACGGCTGGGGCTGGCCCCCTCCCCCGGGGCGGCGGTGTGGGAATGGCGCCCTTTGTACGCTCTGGCTCAGGAACTGGACCCTGCATATTTTACCCGCGGGCAAATTGAAGAACGACTGGGGGGCTGCCCTCCCATGCCGGGGGCCGCGAAAGAGGCGTTGACCGAAATGGTTTGCCGCTGCTTAAGGTTTCAGCGGGAACTGAGCGAAGCCCCCCCGCCTTCCGTTTGGCTGGATGAGCAACGGACCACCCGTTGGGCGGAGGTGTTGGCCCCCCTGCCGGGGGGAGGGTGGGAGGGGCTTTCTCTGTTGCGCCGGGTGGGGCTGGTGCCTTTGGGAGGAGGGGCCGGTTGGAGGGCCTGGGTACGCCACCGGTTGGGGGAGGCGGCCCCGCTAACCGGATCGGAAGCCTTAACCGGCTGGCTGAGGATTCTAAGAGAGCAGGCCCCCAAGGCCGGGTTGGAACCCCATCAGGCGGCCTTTCTGGCCGAAGCCCTGGGGGGGGACCACACCGGATTCGGCGTGGGGGGTGTTTGCGGCCAGGTTCCCCGTTGCGGCGAATGTCCGGCCGCCCCGGACTGCCGTCTGGCCCATGCCCCCCTGGAATCCATCACCCACCCTGCGGCATTGCTGGCCCGGCTTAAGGGAGGACAGGCCCCCCGGTTTTCCAACGGGCAGTTGCTGCGGGCAGTGCTGGGGGAGGACGGGCCGTGGGTGGAACGGCTGGAGGGGGTGGCCTTAAGAGAGTTGGCACTGAAGGAGGTGGCCCGGGATTTTACCGGCGATGGAGAGACGTACCCGGAAGCCGACCCCCCGGAAAAACACAACCCCCATCTGACGGCCCGACTGGCCGCCTTCTTTGAACTGTCCCGCAGATTCAATTCCGAAACCCTGGCTCCCGGTCAGGAATTCCGGTCCTCCAAGGATATTTACAACCATTTCCGCATGAGCCTGCGGGACGCCGCACAGGAATACTTTCTGGTGGTGATGTTGGATGCCCGCAACCGGTTTATGGGGGATTACACCGTATCCAAAGGCACCCTGGAAAAATCCCTGGTCCACCCCAGAGAGGTGTTTTCCGAGGCCATTCACCGGCGGGCCGCCGCCGTGGTGGTGGTTCACAACCACCCATCGGGGGACCCTTCCCCATCCAAAGAGGACATCAATGTCACCCTGCGGTTGGTGGAAACAGGCAATCTGGTGGGCATTCCCATGAAAGACCACATCATCATCGGCAAAAACACTTTTGTCAGCCTCAATGACCAACGGCTGCTTCATCCGGGTCAGCCCCGGTAAACCTTCCGCCGCCTTTCTTTTGCGTCTTGTCCGGCAACCAGCACCGGCGTTTATTTGTCGCCTGTCGGCTCCAAATCACTTGGCCGGGCTGGTTGCACTTCTTTTGGGTCCTGTCCGGCAACCAGCACCGGCGTTTATTTGTCGCCTGTCGGCTCCAAATCACTTGGCCGGGCTGGTTGCACTTCTTTTGGGTCCTGTCCGGCAACCAGCACCGGCGTTTATTTGTCGCCTGTCGGCTCCAAATCACTTGGCCGGGCTGGTTGCACTTCTTTTGGTGACCCTGTTCAGGTCTTCTGTAATGGGCCGAAAATGGGGGGTGCGGGGGGGCTTGCTCCCCCGCATGATTTTTTCCAACCGGATTGCCGGTGTGATTTTGTCACTCTATCCGCTTTTGGATTGGGATACCATCGGCTAAAATTCACATCATACGGACTGTTCCCGGGTTTCATTCCCTCCGGCGAATCGCGGATTTGCCTACAGTCTGGGATGGTCCATGCGGCAAATGACCCGTGAGGTTTAAATCCTGATGAACAATTCTCCCCCAACGTCTCCCAAAGGATGGCGTTTTCGCCTGATTCCCAAGGGCGGAGGGTTGACCCTGACTGCCCTGTTGGTGACAGGGGGGCTTTCTTGGGCCGCGGCCGGTGATGGGGATTCCCCCGCCATGGAACAAATTGGAGGGGTTCCGCTGTGGGTCTGGCCTCTGGGGCTGTTTGTGTTTACGGTCCTGTTGGGGGTGGTGGCCGTGTTGGGGGGCATTGGGGGCAGCGTGTTGTTTGTGCGGCTGGTTAGGGGGGTTCTGCCGTTTATCCACATAGATTTTGTACGGGGGGCAGGATTGATGGTGGCCTTGACCGGGGCACTCTCTGCCGGGCCGGGATTGCTGAGCAAGGGTCTGGCTGATTTGCGGCTGGCCATCCCCATCGCGGTGATCACCTCCAGCGCCTCCATCCTGGGAGCCATGATCGGCTTGGCCATGCCCGCCCAGATCGTGCAGATTTTGTTGGGAGTGATGATTCTGGGGATGTCCGTTTTTATGCTGGTGGTCAAAACCGCTGAGACACCGCCAGACCATCCGCCGGACAAACTGGCCCGTTGGCTGGCGATTCGGGGGACCGTTTATGATATGGAAAAAAAGGCCGATGTGGTGTGGAACCCCCGTCGGATGGGCCGGGGGTTGTTTTTGTTTATCGGGGTGGGTTTGATGGCGGGGATGTTCGGCATCGGGGCAGGATGGGCCAATGTGCCGGTTTTGAATCTGGTGATGGCCATTCCGTTAAAGGTGGCTGTGGCCACCAGTTATTTTCTGTTGGCCATTACCGATACGACCGCCGCCTGGATTTACTTAAACCACGGGGCGGTGCTGCCCCTGATTACCGTGCCCAGTGTGCTGGGCATTATGGTGGGTGCCCGCTTTGGGGCCAGGCTGTTGTTTTTGGCCCGGCCCAGGGTGATCCGTCGGGTGGTGATTGTTGTGTTGTTGCTGGCCGGCATAAGAGCCTTGATGAAAGGATTCGGCATATGACCCATCCGATTGAAACCTCTCAAAATACCATCAACCGCCGGTTTGCCCTGGTAGAAAAATGGGGCACCCGCGCCGGAGTCATTTTGGCCCTGGTGGGGTTTGGCCTGTATATCTTCAGCCGGACCTCGCAATATGTTCCCATCAAACTGTTGGCTTCTCATTGGGGGAAGCCCCTGCCCCAATTTATCACCATCACCGGCCACCCCTTGGGTTGGGATTGGCTGCCGCTGATCGGCCACAGTGATATTATCGCTCTGGCCGGATTGGTCCTGCTTTCCAGTGTGATCATCCTGGCCTATGGGTCGGTGGCTTTGTTGTACCTGAAGAAAAAAGACCACCTGTATTTCTTTCTGGTCACCCTGCAACTGGCCATATTCGCCTTGGCCGCCAGCAACCTCCTCACCGTGAATCACTGATCTTGGGGGGGCTTCCCCAATCCCCACCAGGGAGCGTCCTGTCCAGCGGCTTCAGCACCGGCACGCGGCCTAAAGGCCGCCTTTAGCCGGGCTTCCGCCGCCTTTCTTTTTGGGTCCTGTCCAGCGGTTCA
>JAOUFO010000071.1 GCA_029858165.1 Deltaproteobacteria bacterium
CCTGCGCAAACTTCATCCGCAGTTCGGGGTGGGGGAACCCCGCGATGTGGAGGTTGGGGGGGGGCACAAGGAGCGGGAATATATCCTGGATATTCCCATGCGGCTGGTCCATGATTTTCAGTTCCGCCAGGAACGCGGGTTGGATTTTCATGGGGCACTGATGGGGGGGCGGGTCATCCTTTCCCGGGATTTTCAAAAAGAAAAGCTGGAACTGCGCTGGGTTTCCCCCGCCTCCCTGGAGGGGCTGTTGCGCAGGGTCCCCGGCAAGGATGTGGAAAAAGTGATGTTCAAGGACATCCGAACCCTGCGCATCAGCACATTCACCGGCAAGGTGGCTTTTATTTCACGCCAGGCCAACGCTCAGATTTCCTTTCACGATGTCGGCTCCATCAGCTTCAGGCTGAAGCCGGGGTACAAGGAAATCAAACCTCTTCAGTCCAGTGCCAAGGACAATCTGGCCGGTCAGGTGGTGCGGTTTGATTATACGGTGATGACCGACAACATCCATTCCAATCTCACCGTCCAGAACGCCCTGAAAGACCACTATTTCCGCCGCCTGTTGTGGTCCGATGAAGAAAAAAATTATCGGTTGAGGCTGTACACCCAAAGACTTTCGGTGGGGGCGGTGGGACCTTTGGCGGGCCAGACCTTAAAACTGTTGCGCCGCTACGGGTTGGAAAACCTGATAGAAGCCTCCGGGTTCCATTATCTGTGTGATTCTGCCAACCAACTGCCCACCTATGATCAAACAGTGGACCGGTTTGAGGCCCATTTCCGAAAGCTGGTGGACAGCCTGCGCCACATCGCCACCATTCGGACCACCGGCCATATCCGGGTGGATGATATTTCCCACCAGATGCCCATCGTGACCGAATGGGTGGATACCGCCAACATGCCTTTTACCGAAATCGCCGTTCAGGACCTGGAGGCGGCCTACGGCGAAATCCTGATTCTGATTGATTTTATTGACCATGAGTTTCGGCGGAAATACCAAAGCATAGAAGAGGAGGACAAACAGTTCTTCGTGGCCATCCAGGCCACTCAGGAGGCCGCCCTGACCACCAAATGGCTGGCCGATTACAAAAACGGAGCTTTCGGCCCGGCCTTTCCGCCGGGAAAATACCCCGACTTTGTGTTTTTCGGCACCCCCAAGGACAAAACAGCCAATGACAAATCCTACTATTTTCCCGGTCTGGTGTGTTCAGAGTTGTTTGCCAATCCGGAAAATCAGGACCTGTTTACCCGCGGGGATTATGGATTCAGTGTTTTTTTGGAAAAAGAGCTGGCTTTGGCGGACCATGCTGCCAGGGAGGAGGGATTGCCCAAGGCCACCCCTGAATACTTTGATGCCTACTATGAAAAACGGGCCGGTGAGGCCCAGAAAAAAGTGGATGAACTGGAGGAAATCCTGAAGTACATGCACCTGACGGACTCCCCCCAGTATCAGCAAATGCTGAAGGAGGAGGAGGCCCGCTACATGGAACGCCACCGGGAATTCACCCTGGCTCAGGAAAAGGTCCGGTCGCGCCACCGGGAGGCGGAAATGGCCTTTCAGGAGGCTTTGCTGAAAATCCATCCGCACCTCACCTTTCCAACGGCTCCCCATCCCGATTGGCTGAAGGGGGATGAACCGGACCCCAGCCTGTTGGGAAGGGACATGGTGGAAATCGTGGAGAAAACCCAGACCCGGCTGCAAGTCTCCATGCAGGCCCGGCTGGATCAATCCGAAGAGGTGCTAAAATCCCATCTGGCCAAATTGGGGGCCTTCACCCAATCGCTTCAGGAACTGTTTGCCGCCCATTGGGCCTGGCAATCGGCCGCCCTCGCTCTGAAAGAGGATTCTCTGAAAAAGGAGGGCGCCGGAGCGGCGGTGAAACGGATGGACGGGTTGAAGCGGATGAAAAAAGAGGACCTGCCGGACTACCTGACCCGGATAGAATCCCAGGCCAGCAATACCCTGGCCGAGCATGACCAGTTCCGGGCACGCACCAATCTCCATTTTCACAAAGGGCGTCAGGCGGCCGAAACCCTGCACCATGCGGTGTCCCGTTTAATCGCCCAGTTTTCTCAGGCCAAACCCAAAGTGTTCAACCCGGAGCAGGACCTGGCCCGGCAGGACCTGCATGCCAAAAAAATTGGGGACATCACCCGCACCCTGTTGGACAACAACAAGAAAATGGTGGAGGAAATGACCCGCATTGAGCAAATGGTTCTGCAACAAACCAAATTGCTGGAGCAGGCCATCCAATTGCGGGGAGAGGTGGAGGCGGTCAAGGCCGTGCTGGAAAACCGGAGTCCTGGCACATTTCCCTATCCGGGGGGGGAGGGGTTGGAAACCCGGCAAATCGCCGCTCATCGGGAATTTCAAGGGAAAAAGGCCCCCCACAAGGGGGCGGAGGAGGGGTTGGAAACCATGCACAACAAGCCCATCATGCCCGATGAGGTCCGCAAAGAGGCGTTGCATTATATGGCATTTGCCGATTCGGCGGCGAAAATCAAAAAAATGACGGCCCTAAAAGAGCGGATGCGCATTTCCACCCGGGCCATCGCCGAGCGGATGAGAATTATGGATGAGGAACTGGTGGACCTGCCCAAAAGGGTGGAGGAAAAATTTATGCCGGCCCGGAAAGAATTGATGATCCGGGTGTTCATCCCCGAGGAAAAACGGCATGTGGAAAATTATATCCGGGCCAAATCGTTTGTGCAGGAGCTGCTCCATCTGCCCCAGGAAAAAATCCGTTCCCTGTATCTCAACCGGGCGGTGTTCAAACGGTATTACACCCGCCAGTTTATCAAAGGGATGGCCGTGCACCACAACCCCCAGGCCGCGGGAGCCCAGCGGCTGACCAACATCATGCAGTCCCTGGCCCAGTTTTACCGCAACATGCAGCACAACATCAACAAACAGCACCCCAATCTGGCCCAGTATTTAAGCCTGTCGCGGATGAATCCCACCACCCCCCCCATTCTGTGGGATTACATCCAACAGGTGGCCGCCCTGGGGGAAAAAGCCCCCATCGGTTATTTGATCCTGCCCGCCACCCTGACCCTGGAACAGGCGGTGCGCATGATGAATCAGAAGGACCGGCTGTACCGGGGGATTCCCATGCTGGTGTTGGTGTTTGTGAGCAAGTTTGATCCGGCCCAGATCATCGGGGACCCCAGGTTCCGGGAGGAGTATTTTTCCGCGGTGCGCCACAACACCATTGTCAACCTGGATGATGTGACCCTGGCGGACAACCCCAGAACCATCGGCTTGCGCCTGTTGAATGAAACCTTGGGCAGTGCTTACGATACCCCCCTGGTGGAGGAGGTGCCGGAAGGGGAGGACACCGTGGCGGTGAAGGTGTAAGGGGGCCTTCCCCCTTGTGGGGCGGGTCCCGGTTGGGATAGAATGGCATGCGCCCCTGACAGGGCCTTCCATGTAAAGTCGCGGATTTTCTTGCGGGCCAGGCCCCCTGTTCACCTTGCCCTTGTTTCCCCACCCCCTATTTTTGATGAGAACATGACCAACCGTGTATTTAATTTCGGGGCCGGCCCCGGTATGCTGCCCACCGCCGTGATGGAAAAGGCCCAGCGGGAATTTATGGATTTCAAAGGGATCGGTGCCTCCATCATTGAAATCAGCCACCGTTCCAAGGACTTTGAAGAACTGCTGAACGATACGGACCGGTTGTTTAAGGACCTGATTTCTCTCCCCGAAAACTACCGTTTGCTGTATGTGCACGGGGGTGCCCAGATGCAGTTTTCGGCGGTGCCCATCAATCTGATGGGCCGCACCCCGGCCCGCAAGGGGCTGTATGTGGATTCGGGCCGGTTTGCCCATATGGCGGCCCAGGAGGCTCAGCGGTTCGGCGAGGTCCAAGTGATTGCCTCCTCCCAATCCACCAATTACGACCATATCCCGGAAATCACCCCCGATATGGTGGACCAGGATGCCGGGTATTGCTATATCACCAGCAACAACACCATCTTCGGCACCCGCTGGAACCGGTTTCCCCAAACCGGCACCGTGCCTTTGGTGGCCGATTCCACATCGGAGCTACTTTCCCGCAAAACAGACATCAACCAATTTGGGGTGGTGTTTGCCGGGACCCAGAAAAACCTGGGCCCTTCCGGGCTGGCCCTGGTCATCATCCGGGAGGACCTGCTGGGGTTTGCCCCCAAGGAAACCCCCAACCTGCTGGACTACGCCACCTACCACAAGGACCATTCTTTAACCAACACCCCCAATACCTTTGCCATTTACATGATCCATCTGGTGCTGGAATGGCTGACGGGACAAGGGGGGGTGGAAGCCATGGAAAAAGTGAACAACCAGAAGGCGGCTTTGCTGTACGACCTGATAGATACCTCCGGGTTTTATACCGCTTATGCCCGGCCCCAGGACCGCTCCATCATGAATGTTTGTTTCAACCTGCCCGGCGAAGAACTGTTGAACAGGTTTTTAAAAGAGGCGGGTGCCCAGGGGTTGTATGCCCTGAAAGGCCACCGGGCGCTGGGGGGGGTGCGGGCTTCCATCTACAACGCCATGCCCCTGGAAGGGGTGCGGGCCTTGGCCAATTTTATGAAAACCTTTGAACAGAAAAACGGGTGACCGCCCTTAAAGACAAGCCAACCGGCCGCCCCCAGGCGGTGTGGGGGGGCACGGGTGGCTTTTGGCTTCCGGGGCGGGTGGCAAAAGGGATGGCGGGGTTGTTCATTGTTTTATGGGCCGGGGGCCTGCTGGCTGCCCCTCCGGCGGGATCGGCCCTTCCTCCGGGCCATTTTCCGCGAAAATCACCGGCACAGGGCAAACCTTCCCCTGCCCCGGTGATTCTGGTGCTGGGAGATTCCTTAAGCGCCGGGCTGGGGGTGCCGTCGGATAAAACCTACCCGGCCCTGTTGCAGGCAAGGCTGATACGGGAAGGGGCTCCCCACCGGGTGGTGAACGCCGGGGTGAGCGGGGATACATCCGCCGGGGGGGCGGCCCGCCTGGACTGGCTGCTGACCCAAAAGCCTTCCATTCTGATTCTGGCCCTGGGAGGCAACGACGGTCTGCGGGGGCTGCCTCCGGCGGAAACCCGAAAAAACCTGTCTGACATCATCCTCCGGTCCCAAGCAGCCGGAGCCAAAGTGCTTCTGGCCGGGGTGATTCTGCCGGTCAATTTTGGGCAGGATTACCGGGACGCGTTCAACGTTATTTTTCCCGATCTGGCTGCCCGGTACCATCTGTCCCTGATTCCCTTTTTGCTGGAGGGGGTGGCGGGGCGGCGGGAGTTAAACCAGCCTGACGGCCTGCACCCCAACCCCCAAGGGTACGAAATCGTGGCCGAAACGGTTTGGAACAAACTGAAACCCATGCTTTAACCTCCTGGTGATTTGGGCCAGCTTGCCCACTCCGGTCAAAAAGGCCCGCTGACAATGGTTCTGTCGCCCATCCCTTTAAAAATCATCACCTTCAACATGCGCAAGGGCAAGGGAGACCATGTGGCCCGGGTGGGAATGGAAAGCCTGGAGGCTGCCCTGGCCCGGGAGGCCCCGGACCTGGTGCTGTTGCAGGAGGTGTTTCACTCCCACGCCGAGGCGGGGTGGGGCCAGGGGGAGCAACTGGCGGACCATCTTTCCATGGAACTGGCCTACACCCCCAACAACACCATCAAAAAAGGCCATTACGGCAACGCCACCTTAAGCCGTCATCCCATCACGGTGTTTGCCAACCACAACATTTCCACCAACCCTGTTGAAAAACGGGGAGCCTTGTACACCCGGGTGGCTGTGGGGGGGCGGCCGGTCCATCTGGTCAACACCCATCTGGGGTTAAACGGCAGACAGCGGCGCGTCCAGGTGGGCCACCTGGAACAGGTGATCGCCAGCCATGTGCCCCACCAGGACCCCCTGGTGGTGGCGGGGGATTTTAATGACTGGACCGGCTCCCTGCGCAAACGCATCCGTCGCCGCTGGCCCCTGCATGATGCCCTTTCCGGGCTTTCGTTAAAGGACCGGAGGACCTGGCACACCCGGTTTCCGTTGTTTACCCTGGACCACCTGTATTACACCGGATTGGGAGTGGAGGAGGTCCGGGTGGGAAATTCCGGCCAATGGGGGGGATTGTCGGACCATTTTCCCATTATTGCCGCCTTTACCCTGCCTGGGATGTCGGATGAAAGCATGGATTGAGTTTTCACCACGAGGGGCTTTAAAAATGATGGACTTTTTTTTGAATATGGATTTTCCTTACACTAATTCAGTGACAGCAGTTTACACAACACCGCCCAGGGGGGTTCCCCCGGCGTACATCAATCCCCCGCCTCCATTCCGGGCAGGGGTCCACTCTGAGGGAGAAATCCGCATGTTTACCCGATTTTATGTTCAATGGCCGGTCAAAACCACCCGAACCGCCGCCCTTGCGGCTTTTTGGCTGGTTTTGATGGCCTTGCCCGTGTTTGGCCAAAATTTTGATGACGGCAAAAAAGCTTATGCCGCCAAAGATTTTTCCGCCGCCATGAAGGTGTTTAAGCCTTTGGCTGAAAAAGGCAATCCCAACGCCCAATTGTACATGGGCTCCATGTATTTCAACGGTCAGGGGGTGGATAAGAACTACAAAGAAGCCATGAAGCTGCTGGAGCCTTTGGCCGAAAAAAACTCCACTTCCGCCCTGATGGTGGGGGTGATGTACTATGCCGGGCAGGGGGGGGTGACCAAAGACTTCAACAAATCCATGAAATTCCTCAAGCCCCTGGCCGATAAAGGGGATGCCAATGCCCAGAAATATGTGGGGCTGATGCTTTCCGAAGGGCAGGGGGGGGCCAAAGACGGTGCTTCCGCCTCCAAAATGCTGGAAACCTCGGCCAATCAGGGGGATGCCAATTCCCAGTTCAAGCTGGGGATGATGTACGCCAAAGGGGATGGGGTGGCCCAAAGCGATACAGAAGCGGTGAAGTGGTTTCGCAAAGCCGCCGAAAAAGGGGTGGCCGCGGCCCAACTGAACCTGGCGGTTTTGCTGGCCAATGGCAAAGGGGCCGCCAAAAATGAGGCCGAAGCGGCCCAATGGTACGAAAAAGCCGCGGGCCAGGGGATCGTGCAGGCCCAATCCCAGTTGGGGTTGATGCTGTTTAACGGCCAGGGAGTGGCCCGGGACCCCAAAAAAGCGGTGAAAATGTTTGAGGCCGCGGCCAAGCAGGGGGATGCCACCTCTCAGTTTGGGTTGGGGTTGGCCTATGCCACCGGTGAGGGGGTTTCTCAAAACGATTCTGCCGCAGTTGAATGGTACGAAAAAGCCGCCAAACAGGGTTTGCCCTCGGCCCAGGTGAATCTGGCCAACCATTACAATGATGGCAAAGGGGTGAAGCAAAACCCGGCCGAGGCCCTGAAATGGTATCAGGAGGCCGCCAGGCAGGGGTACGCCGATGCCCAGTACAACATCGGGGCCATGTATGCCGCCGGCAACGGGGTGAAGGCGGATCAGAACGAAGCGGTCAAATGGTACAAAAAGGCCGTGGACCAGGGCAACCCCAAAGCGGCTTATGGTTTGGGGCTGGCCTATGCCGGGGGCAACGGCGTGGCCAAGGACCCGGCCCAGGCCGCCCAGTGGTTTCAAAAATCGGCGGACCAGGGGGTGGCTGATGCCCAATACAGTTTGGGGGTGGCTTATTGGAACGGCGACGGGGTGAAAAAATCCCACAATACCGCGGTGGCCCTGTTTCAGAAAGCAGCCGCTCAAGGGGTGGCCAACGCTGAATACAGGCTGGGTCTGGCCTATTCCACCGGAGCGGGCGGTTTGAAACAAAACGAAGATGAAATGGTGAAATGGTGGGTAAAAGCAGCTGACAAAGGAGTGCCCGAAGCCCAGTACAACCTGGGGGTGATGTACTTCACCGGGAAAAACGTGAAAAAGGACCAGGCAGTAGGGGTGAAATGGTACCAAAAGGCTGCCGAGAAGGAGGACCCCAACGCCCAGTTTAGTCTGGGGGTGGCCTATTCTTCGGGCCAAGGGGTGGCGGTGGATGACAACGAAGCCTTGAAATGGTGGCTGAAATCCGCCAAACAGGGCCACCGGGAGGCCCAATACAGTGCCGCCACCGCCTATGCCAACGGCAAGGGGATCAGCGTCAATCCGGCCCAGGCC
>JAOUFO010000072.1 GCA_029858165.1 Deltaproteobacteria bacterium
TTGCCACCAGCGGCTCCACATCCAGTTCCAGATGGCGCACCCCCAAATACCGGGCCACGGAGGCTGCCGCCTCCCGTGTGACGGGGGTGGAATTGGCGGTGGCCTGATACACGGTGGTGATCAGGCGGCGGGCAAACCGCGCGGGGTCGGGCCCGGTCAGTCCGTCCAAACCGGGGATGTGGCCCAAGGCCGCCTGAAGCCCTTCCTCCCCCAGTTCGGCCAAAGCCAGCTTTATCATGGCCCACCCCAATACCGCAACGGTTGAAGAATCCACTCCCCCGCTCAAGGAGACCATCAGCCCCCGGCTGCGGCTTTTGCGCAGATAGTCAAACAACCCCAGGGCCACCGCCCGGGTAAATTCCCGGCGGGTGTTTTCTGCCGGGGACAGGGCTGAATCCCAGGATGTGGTGTTCGGCGGATGCAGGGCGCCGTCCGGCGGATGCAGGGCGCCGTTTGGTTGGGGCGTATTGCCCTCCGGCTGGCGGAGTGCGCCAGGGGCTGCCTGTGGGGGGAGGCCCAAAGGCTGCCGAAAAGAAAAATCCACCCTCACGGGCCGGGGTGGGGGCCGGTCAGCCATGTCAGGGGGATAGGCCCTGCGGCGGCGCTCCAGCCGGTTGGCCCGGATATCCACCCCGGCGCAGGCCACCTGGACCCCGGCGTAGGAAAACCGCGGGGTCGCGGCCAGCAGGGTTCCGCCGGAGGCCACCAGGGCCGATCCATCAAAAATCAGCCGCCCGGATTCATTGCCCAGCAGGTTGGCGTACAGGTAGCCTGCCTGGGATTCCCGCGAGCCTTCCAGCACAATGTTGCGGGTTGTGGAGTGTTTGCCGAAGGCGAAATGGCTGGCGCTGGGGTTTAAAATCAGGTCCGCCATTCCATCGGACAATTCCCCGCCCATTTCCGGCTGGGTTTCCAAAGAATGCCGGGAGCCGCCGGGAAGCGGCGGGGTTTCCAAAAAAGGCCGGGAGCCGCCGGGAAGCGGCGGGGTTTCCAAAGAAGAAATAGCACCCTCCGGTGGGGCGGCCTCAGCCAGGGTTTCCACGTCCCCCCTCCCGCTCCATTTGCCCGATACCCCCCCCGGCGGAGTGGACCGGCCCCAAGCCTCCTCGCAAATTTCAAACGCCACCACCACCCCGTCCAGGTTGAAAGCCAAATCCCCCATGGGTACATTTTGCGTCCCCTGTGGGGTGGCAAGGGTAATCCAATCCACCGCGCCCGACTTCCAGGGGGTGAACCACCGGGGCTCGTAATACACCCCGTATCCGGCCAGCACCCGTTTGGCCCCAAACCCCACAACCCGGCCCCCGGCCATCAACGCCACCCCGTTGTACAGCCGCCCCCGGTGCATCACAGGCAGCCCCGCCGCCACCGCCATTTCCTGGGTGTGGGGGGCGATTTCCAGCAGACTGGCCATGGCGTAGGCGGCCACCGATTCGGAATGGAAGCTGTCCTCGCAGCCATAGCCGGATACACACAATTCCGGCAGGCACAACACATCCGCCCCTTCAGCGCGGGCCAGGGCGATGGCGCGCAGAATGCGGTCGCGGTTGCCCGTCCAGTCCAGAGGGGTCTGGTTTAAAGCGGCGGATGCGGCAATGAGGGAGCTGCGGGTCATGTTCTAACCGGAAAAGGATGCCCGGATGGCATTGACCATGTCATCCCGGATGCGGTGCAGGGTGGGGGAAATCCCCACCGGATACACATGGGGGTTTTCAAACCGATGGTGACTGGGGTCCAGCTTTTTCAGTTGGTCTGCGGTCCGTTGGCGCACAGCCGCCAGCAGGGGTGTGGTGACCACCTGACGTCCGGCCTGAAACACCGGCTTCAAAAGCGGTTCCGCCGAAGCGTAATCTTTCAGCCGTTTGGTGCGGAGGGGATCATTGGGGTCTATGATGCGCTCCACGTTTTCCGGTTTTTCGGTGTGTTCCACAATGGCATCCGCGATAAACATGCCGTTGGAATCCTCATAGCGATACACCTGCTGGATGCCGGGGATGGTGATTTTAACCGACTGCTCGGACATTTTCAGCTTGTTTTGCCAATCCTGCCCTTTTTTGCGCACGGCGGTAAGTTTATACACTCCGCCCAGGGCCGGATCATCCTGACAGGTGGCCAGTTTGGTGCCCACTCCCCAGGCCCCGATGGCCGCCCCCTGCAATTTTAAGGACCGGATCAGGTATTCGTCCAGTTCATTGCTGGCCATGATCACCGCTTTGTCCAGACCCGCTTCATCCAGCATCCGGCGGGCAGCTTGGGAAAAATAGGCCAGGTCCCCGCTGTCCAGCCGGATGCCCACCATATCCACCCCACGGGCCTTCATGTTCAACCCCACCCGGATGGCGTTTTTCACCCCTTCCAGGGTGTTGTAGGTATCCACCAAAAACACACAATTGTGGGGCATGGCCTGGGAAAATGCCTCAAACGCCTCCAGTTCGGTGTCAAACAGCATCACCCAGCTGTGGGCATGGGTGCCCATCACCGGGATGCCGTACCATTTTCCGGCCAGGGTGTTGGATGTCCCCACACACCCGCCAATGTAGGCCGCCCTGGCAGCGGAAAGGGCCCCATCCAACCCCTGGGCGCGCCGGAAACCGAATTCCACCACCGGGTCCCCCTGGGCCGCATGGCAGATTCTGGCCGCTTTGGTGGCCACCAGACTTTGGAAATTCAGGGTGTTCAAAAGAATGCTTTCCAAAAGCTGGGCCTGAATCAACGGCCCCCGCACCCGCACCAGCGGCTCATTGGGAAACACCGGGGTGCCTTCCTCCACCGCCATTACATCGCAGGTGAACACCAGTTCTTGCAGATAATCCAGAAAGGGGGGGTCAAACAAGGGCTCCCCCATGTTATCCTTCAGGGTGGCCAGATAGGCGGTGTCCCGGGGGGAAAACCGGAACCGGTTGAGAATGGAAATCAGGGATTCCAGCCCGGCCATGATGACGTACCCCCCGCCAAAGGGCAGGGTGCGGAAAAACATGTGAAATTCCGCCTCGGTTTCAGCCAGGCCGGATTTCAAGTACCCTGAAGCCATGGTGAGTTCGTACTGATCCAACGCCAGAGCCAGAGAAGGGTCAGATTCAAAAAAATCGGAAATCATCGGCGGGCGGCCTTGCCGGAAGAGAGGTTGTTCTGGTGAAAATACCAACACCCTATCCCAATTTTCCCCGGAAGGGGAATGATAAACCGCCGGGAGGGGGCGGCCCCTGGAAACCAGTTTGATTCCCCAGGGAAAACCGGTAACATTTCCTCCGACCCCAATCCATCCCATTCAACCGACCCCATTTTAGGCAACCCTCCATTGAACTCCAAATTCCCCCTGCCTTCCACGGCGTTCATCCACCCGCAAGGCGAAAACCTGGAAGCCATAGACCGTCTGGTGCACCGGGTGGTGGAGATGGTGTTACACACCGCCGCGGATGCCGGAAACAGGTCCCCCCTGCCGGGGGCTCAGCCCTTGCCCCAAAGGGATGACCTGCCGGATTCCAGTGTGGATGAGGAAACTCTGCTGGCGGATTTGCAACGGTTTTTACACCAATCCATGAACGCCGCCCACCCCGGTTATATCGGCCATATGGACCCCATTGCCTCCACCATGTCCATCATGGGTGGGCTGGCTACGGCCTCCCTCAACAACAACATGCTGAGCCTGGAGCTTTCGCCGGTGTTTTCCCGGCTGGAGGTGCGGCTGATGGCCCGGCTGGCCCGGTTGTTCGGTTTGGGGGACCAATCCGGCGGGCTGCTATTAAGCGGGGGGAGTCTGGCCAATCTGCAAGCCATGGCGGTGGCCCGCAACACCCGCTTCAACGTGATGGAATCCGGGCTGACCGGGCTGTTGAAAAAACCGGTGATGTTCACCTCTGATGTGGCCCATACCTCGTTTTTAAAAGCGGCGATGCTGCTGGGGCTGGGCACCGACGCGGTGATCGGGGTGGAAACCAACGCCAATTCCAGGATGATTCCGGCAGCCCTGGAAGAAGCCATTCTTCAGGCCGGGGCCGCCGGGTGGCATCCTTTTCTGGTGGCGGCCACCGCCGGCACCACCGTCACCGGCAGCATAGACCCCCTGGAGGAAATCGGAAAAGTGGCCCGGAACCATGGGCTGTGGTACCACGTGGACGCCGCCTACGGGGGGGCGTTGATGATGTCGGATCAGGCCAAACACCGGCTGGCCGGGGTGGAACTGGCCGATTCGGTAACCTTCAATCCCCAAAAATGGATGTATGTCACCAAGGTGTGCGCCACCCTGATGTTTAAGGATATGAATGTGCTGGAAAAAGGGTTTCGGGTGCAATTGCCCTACATGCAAAATCCGGAAGGGTTCATCAACTTCGGGGAAATCAGCGTTCAGGGAACCCGCCATCCCGATGTGCTGAAGCTGTGGCTGACCCTGCAACATCTGGGGCGCCAGGGGTTGGGGGGATTGGTGGATGGTTGCCTGGAACTGACCACCGGGTTTCTGGAGCGGGTGAAGGCCCGGCCCCATCTGGTTTTGTCAGGGGATCCGGAAACCAACATTGTGGTGTTTCGGGGTGCCCCGCCCTGGATTGACGAAGACCAATGGGATGACTGGAACGCCATGCTTCAGGCTGCCCTGCTGGAAAAGGGGAACACCTTCCTGGCGATTTCACGCTATCGGGGGCGAAAATGGCTGCGGGCCGTGCTGGTGAACCCTTATACCACCCAAGAAACCCTGGACAACCTGTTCACCCACCTGGATGGCTTTTTCGCCCTGTCCCAAGAAGAAAGGCGGTGAACCCCGGCCCAAGCCGCCGCAAGGCGGATGGCGGTTTCAGATTGTGCCCTTCCGGGTTTTTCAGCGGTTTAAAAGGGATGAATAGGCCCTGGATGGTTGCGGAAAAGAGGAAAAAGAGGGAAAAGAAATCAGGGGATGCGCAATTCCATGGGGGTCTTGGTTTGGTGAAAGGCCTTAGGTGCAGGGACGGGGGAATTTCGGGGGACACTCAATCAGGAGCCGGACCATTATGAGCAGCACCGATTTTGCCGTTGACCGGCGGGATATCCGGTTTGTGCAGAAAGAATATCTGAAGGTGGATGATCTGTGCGGCCTGGAGCCGTTTGGGGATTTTAATCCGGAATTGTTTGAAATGGTGGTGACGGAGGGGTTGACCTTTGCTGAGGAGGTGTTTTTTCCGTTGAACAAGCCGGGGGACGAGGCCGGTTTGAAGCTGGAAAACGGCCTGGTGGTCACCCCTCCGGGGTTTCAACAGGCCTGGAAAAAAATGGCCGAAGGGGGTTGGATGGGAATGACCGCCCCCACGGAATACGGCGGCCAGGGGTTGCCCCTCAGCGTGGCGGTGGCGGTGCAGGAAGCGCTGTTCGGGGCCAACCCCTCGTTGTACATCACCATGCTGTTGACCCAGGGGGCGGCGGGGCTGATCACCGCGTTTGGCACCGATGAGCAAAAAAAACTGTTTGGCGAAAGGATGATCGCCGGACAATGGGGGGGCACCATGTGCCTCAGCGAATCCCAGGCGGGCAGCGCGGTGGGAGAGGTTCTTTCCAGGGCGGTCCCCGCCCCGGAAGGCCATTACCTGCTGACCGGCGCCAAACAGTGGATTTCCGGCGGGGACCATGATTTCACCGAAAACATCATCCATCTGGTGCTGGCCCGCATAGAAGGCGCCCCCCCCGGCACCAAGGGGTTGAGCCTGTTTGTTGTGCCCAAACACCGGGTGAATGGGACGGGGGCCATCCAGGCCCCCAACGGGGTTTCCACCGTCCGCCTGGAGCACAAGCTGGGCATCAAAGCCTCCCCCACCTGTGTGTTGGATTTTGGGGGGACGGCCCCCTGCCACGCCTATTTGTTGGGCGGAGCGGGTCAGGGGATGGCTCAGATGTTCAAACTGATGAACGAGGCCCGCCAGCAAATCGGTTATCAGGGGCTGGGGGCCGCCGCCGCCGCCCTGCACAATGGGTTGGATTATGCCAGGGAGCGGGTGCAGGGGCCTGCCATTGAGGGGGGCAGGGGCAGCGGTCAGTCGGCTATCATCCACCACCCGGATGTGCGCCACATGCTGGCCACCATCCGGGCCATTGCCGAAGGATTGCGGGGGTTGATGTACAAAGTGGCCTGGATGGAGGATATGGCTCATCATGGCCCCCCGGACAACCGGGAATATTACCAGAACCTGGCCGATTTTCTGACCCCGGTGGTGAAGGTGGCAGGCTCTGACCTGGGGTTTGAAGCGGCCCGGCTGGCCATCCAGGTGCTGGGAGGGGTGGGGTACACCGAGGAATTTCCCCTGGCCCAAAACCTGCGGGACATCAAAATCGCCTCCATCTACGAGGGCACCAACGGCATCCAGGCTTTGGACCTGGTGGGGCGCAAGCTCAATCTGCGGGAGGGCGCCCTGTTAGAGGCTCTGATGCACCTGATTTCGCCCATGGTTCCCACCCGGGCCATGGCCTCGCCATTGAGGCAGGCGATTGTCTGGTGGCGGGAGGCCCTGGAGGGGCTGTCCCGCACGGTGGAGGAACTGCGCAAGGCGACCGCCAACCACGGCCCCCGGCAGGGGGTGTTCAACGCCACCGGGGTGACGGACTATTTTACCCATGTGATGCTGGCCCATACACTGCTGGATATGGCCCTGACCGCTGAGGAAAAACTAAAAGGATTGTTCCCGGAATACCCAGGGGACCCCCATGCCTTGGCCGCGTTTGCCGCCCAAAACGAGGAAGCCCGGTTTTATTTTAACAAAATCAAAACCGCCGAGCATTATGTCACCCAGATTCTGCCCCGGGTAAAGGCGGTGGAGGCGGCAGTGGCCAGCAACAGCTTTGCCGCCCTGGAGGCCCTGTGGTAACCGGCTATCGGTTGAGTTTGCGAAACCCGAAAGGCTGGGAAAAACAGGCAGGGTTGGGAAAAAAAAGGCAGGGGGGTTGCCCTCCGCCCGTTATCGGGCGGGGGGGCAAACCCGGCTGACCCGGACGCATCCCCCCAATTCCTTCAGGCCGCAGGCCCGCCGCCAATCCCGGCAGGCCCCTGAAGGGTCCCCTTGGTTCCACAACAGCCACCCCCGTTGATAATTGGCCCGTGGATTGTCCGGGTTTTGCTCCAACACCCGGTTCAGATTGTCCAGGGCCAGGGGAGGCTCCTTCAGGGCCGCAAAGGCCAACGCCCGTTGATAACCGGCATCCCCATGGCGGGGGTCCAGTTTCAACACCCGGTCAAAATCCTCAATGGCAGGCCACAGTTTTTTTTGGGCCAGCCGGGCCACCCCCCGTTGGTACAGAATCTCAGGGTTGTCCGGCTCTTTGCTCACCATATCGGTCAAATCCTCTTCGGCTTCCGGGAATCGTTCCTCTCCCATCAACGCTTTTACCCGGTTGAAGCGCACCGGGCTTTCACCGGGCCGGTCCTGCAACACCCGGTTGAAATCTTTCAGGGCCAGATCAAAATGGCCGGTGTTCAGATAGACCACCCCCCGGTTGTTGTGAGCCTCCAGAAAATCCGGGTCCAATTGCAAAGCCCCGTCATAATGTTGAATGGATTCCACATACCGTTCCATCATCTGGAAGGTTTCCCCCACCAGAAAGTGGGTTTGGGGGTTGTTTTTGTCCCGTTCCAGGGCGATGGAATAATCGGCCAAAGCCTGGGGATAATTGCCCATTTTGCTGTAAGCCAACCCCCGGCTGCCATACACCTGCCCCATGGAAGGGTCCAGGGTGAGGGCGGTTTCAAAATCGGCCAGGGCTTCCGGGTATTGTTTCAGCCGGGTGAGAGCATATCCCCGGTTGTGATAGGCCACGGCCATATTCGGTGCCATCTCAATGGCCTGATCCAAATCCCTCAGGGCCTCTTCATATCGGCCCAACATGGAAAGCGCGTATCCCCGGTTGTTGTAGGTGACGGCAATGCCGGGCAAAAGCCGGATGGCCTTGTTGTAATCTTCCAACGCCTGGGGGTAGCGCCGGGCCAGGGAATGGAGATACCCCCGGTTCAGGTACCCCAGACCGTAAAACGGGTCTATTTTCACGGCGGCGGAGAATTCTTCAAAGGCTTTTTCGTTTTCTCCCCGCCGCCCCAGAATCAACCCCCGTATCTGGTGGGGTTGGGGCAGGGCGGGGTTCAGG
>JAOUFO010000073.1 GCA_029858165.1 Deltaproteobacteria bacterium
GGGTCTGGGAGGGTGTGTGCCTGACAAACAGCCCAAAACCCCCGGCCCCCTGACGGTTTCCATCACCTCGGCGGCCAATTTCAGTCTGTTGAAGATATTTGTGTTTGATATCAACGGCAATCTGGCTGCGGCTGATGACCTCACCACCAAACCGGCGTGGGCCGTGGCGGCCACCAGCCTGACGGCCCAGATCCAACTGGCCACAAGCGTTGGAGGGGTGACCACCTATCTGGGCAACGGGGACCTGCCGCCGGGCACCTACATGGTGGGGTTGTGGCTGGATACCAATACAGATTCCCTGCCGGATAAATCCTATGCCGGAGGGGTGATCATCAACGGCCCCACCACCCTGACCCTGGATGACACCAAAACCAAATCCCTGGGTCTGGGGGAAAAAGTGTATATCCAGCACAACGGGGTGTATGCGGGCAAACAGGCGGTGTGCGTGTTTCATCTGCCGGGGCAGGACCCGGTCAATGATATTTCCACCTGGTGGAGCGTCAGCGCCCCCATCACCCTGGATGGAACCAACAGTTTGTTCACCACTCACTTTCCCCCGCCGGGGATTGTGTATGATATTTCCTGCTACATCAAAAATGCCGGAACCTACACCAATCCTCCCTCCCCCCCCCTGGCGACATCCGGGGATTACAAGCTGACCATCACCAGCTACCAGCCCGGTCCCGGGTCCGTGACGGCCAGCAATCCTGTTATTATTCCGTAACCCCAAAAAGAAAGGCACCAGCCAGCCTGTGGCGTTTGGAGCCGACAGGCGACACAACGCAGGGCTGTGCTGGTGCTGGACAGGACCCCCAAAAGAAAGGCACCAGCCAGCCTGTGGCGTTTGGAGCCGACCGGCGACACAACGCAGGGCTGTGCTGGTTGCCGGACAAAGAACCCAAGGAAAACCAAAAAGCAATGCGGGGGAGCGTGGCCCCCCTCGCCCCCCATTTACGGGTTGTGAAGGAGCTCTAAACAGGGTCAAGGGAACCTTGTTCCCTTGTGGGGTTTGGGGCAAAGCCCCAAAAAGAAAGACACCCGCCCGGCCAAAAGGGCCGCAAGGCCCTTGCCGGTGCTTTTCCGGTTAGTCCGGGAAGCTGATTTTTCCGAACCCCACCGGGGGGCTGCCTGCCACCCTGAACCCCTGCCCGCACAGGGTTTCGTTGGCCAGCACTGCCATCAGCAGGGCCTCTTTGGCATCGGCGGGGACCCCCAGACGGATAAAATCGGCCACATCGGCCTGGGGCAGGGTCCGGACCAGCCAGTCCATCAGGGTGCGGTTTCTGGCCCCTCCGCCGCTCACATACACCTCGGCCCCGTGGAGGGAGGGAATATCCCGGACCAGGGTTTCGGCCACGGTATCCACCGTCAGCCGGGTGAGGGTGGCCACCAGGTCCTCCGCCCCCACCAGGGCCGATGCGGCATGGGTGGGGGAGGCATGTTGCAGGGCCACCCCCGCCACCCCGGCCCTGGCCATGGCCTCCCGCAGGTAGTCCTCGCCAAACACCTCCGGACCGGTGGATTTGGGGGCGGGGGCCTCAAAATAAGGATGGGCTTTCAGGCTGGCCAGCAATCCGCCATGCACCTGCCCGTTTCTGGCGATGCGTCCTTCCACATCGTACCCTTCCGGGTAATGGCTCAGGTGGTCCCGCACCGCCCGGTCTATCAGGGTGTTGGCCGGACCGGTATCCGAGCAAAGCCACCCCGCCCCCTGAGGCGGCAGCCAGGTGTAATTGGCGATTCCCCCCAGGTTTAACAGCACCCGCCCCTGCCCCCGGCGGTGAAACAGCAGCCAGTCCATGTAGGGGGCCAAAGGGGCACCCTGCCCCCCGGCGGCGATTTCTTTTTGGCGAAAATCAGACAAGGTGATCAGCCCGGTGGCATGGGCCAGAAGGTCCCCATCCCCCAGTTGCAGGGTGGCGGAATTCGCCCCAGATTTTCCGGTCCCGGTTTGCCCGGCTCCTTGGGGGGACGGGTCCCCGGCCCCCAAACCGTCCGTCCTGGATTCTCCAGGCTCCCCCCAGCTTTGGGGGGCATGGTATATCGTCTGGCCGTGGCTGGCCAAAGCATCCAGATCAGATGGGGCAAGACCCCAATCCACCAACGCCTCCAGGACCATCCGGCCGTGAAGCCGGGCCAGCCAGCCATTGAGGATGCACACCTCCTTTAATTGGACATTCTCCCGGCTGACCACTTGGCGCAGGCGGGATTTTTCCTCCGGACTGTAGGGGATGGTGACAAACTGTTCCACCACCGCCTGTGTCCCGGCAAGGTCTTCACCCATGGGTTTGGCCGGGTCTGCCTGTCCGTGCCCCCTCACCCGGCACAGGGCGATATCCAGGCCGTCCAGGCTGGTGCCGCTCATCAGCCCCACAATCAGCCGTTCCGGTTTTTGGGCCACCTGGATCAGACGGGCAAGGCGGGGGTTCAACATGGTGCGTTGGGGGGATTGAGGGATCAAGGACAGCCTTGGGTTTGACTTTTGTTCAACTTAGCCCTAACCGGGGGGGAGTTCAAGGGGCACATCCCTGGGTTCTGCCTAAAGCTGGTCTTTCCCGCAGGAAGCTGGTCTTTCCCGCAGGAAGCCTGCATCATGTTGAAAAAACCGTTTCCCCCACCGCCCCCCTGTGGTTAATTGATAGGAGACCTCCATATCAATAACCCCGCTTCCCAACAGAACGGGATTGAAAACACGATTTGTACACCGGGCTTTTGAAGAATCTTCGTGTCCGCCAACACTCACCTGAAAGGTGGCCTCCATGCGATCAGATATCATCAAAAAAGGGGCGGATAAGGCTCCCCACCGCAGCCTGCTGCGGGCCACCGGCCTCAAGGAATCCGATTTTGACAAGCCGTTTATCGGCATCGCCAATTCCTACATAGACATCATTCCCGGCCATGTGCATTTGCAGAAGTTTGGCCAGTGGGCCAGGGAGGCCATCCGGGCAGCGGGAGGCACCCCCTTTGAATTCAACACCATCGGGGTGGATGACGGCATCGCCATGGGCCATTCCGGCATGTTGTATTCTTTGCCCAGCCGCGAGCTGATCGCCGATTCGGTGGAAACCGTGGTGCAGGCCCACCAACTGGATGGGCTGATCTGCATCGGCAACTGCGATAAAATCGCCCCCGGTATGATGATGGCCATGGCCCGTATCAACATCCCCTCCCTGTATGTCAGCGGCGGCCCCATGGCGGCGGGCAAAACATCCCAGGGAGTCCCCATAGATTTAAAAAGCGTGTTTGAGGGGGTGGGGGCGGTTCAATCCGGCAAAATGAGCCTGGAGGAACTGACCGATATTGAAACCCATGCCTGCCCCACCTGTGGAAGCTGCTCCGGCATGTTCACCGCCAATTCCATGAACTGTCTGGCAGAGGCCCTGGGGCTGGCCCTGCCCGGCAACGGCACCATCCTGGCCACCACCCCGGAACGGGAACAACTGGTGCGCAAAGCCGCCGGGCGGGTGGTGGAAATGGTGTTTGAAAACCTGAGGCCTTCCGACATCATCACCCAAAAATCTTTGGACAACGCTTTCAGCCTGGATATGGCCATGGGAGGCTCCACCAACACCGTGTTGCACACCATCGCCCTGGCCCACGAAGCGGGGGTGGAATACCCTCTTTCCCGGTTGAACGAATTGTCTCCCAGGGTGCCGTATATTTGCAGCGTCAGCCCGGCCAAGGAGGATGTCCACATGGAGGATGTCCACCGGGCGGGGGGAATCTCGGCCATTTTGGCCGAACTGGCCAAAAAACCGGGGGTGCTGTCCCTGGATGCCATGACGGTCACCGGCAAAACCCTGGGCGAAAACATCCGGGATGTGCGGGTGGCGGACCCCCGGGTGATCCGGCCTTTGGACAACCCCTATTCCAAAACCGGCGGACTGCGGGTGCTGTTCGGCAACCTGGCCCCGGAAGGGGCGGTGGTCAAAGCCGGGGCGGTGGCGCCGGAAATCCTTGTCCACCGGGGTCCGGCGGTGGTGTTCAACAGCCAGACAGAAGTGCTGGAGGGGCTGAAGGCAGGCAAGGTTCAAGCGGGAGATGTGGTGGTGATCCGCTACGAAGGACCCCGGGGCGGCCCCGGCATGCAGGAAATGCTGGCCCCCACCTCCGCCATCATGGGCATGGGGCTGGGCAAAAGCGTATCGCTCATCACCGACGGCCGGTTTTCCGGGGCCACCCGCGGGGCCTGTATCGGCCATGTCTCCCCGGAGGCCGCCCAGGGCGGGCCCCTGGCCGCTGTGCGGGACGGGGATACCATCTCCATCCATATCCCTGAGGGCCGCCTGGAAATTGAAATCTCCCCCCAGGAAATGGAGGCCCGGCTGAAGGCCCTGCCCCCGTTTGAACCCAGATGCAAACGGGGGTATCTGGCCCGGTATGCGGCCCAGGTGACCTCCGCCCACAAGGGCGCCATTGTCAAATCCCCCTGGGAATGAACACCACGCAAACCACAATCCGGGTGTTTCCCTTCCGCCGTGTCCGGCTGCGGATTCCGGGGTGTGGTCTCCTGGCCGGGGGGATGATGTGGGCGGTCTGGCTGACGGGATGCACCCCTCCCACCCCCCACATTCACACCCCGCCGGACACCCTGGTGGTGGCTTTGGAGGCCGCCCCCCAGACGCTCCATCCGTTTTTTGCCACCGATGCCACCGGGGTGCGGATTTCCCACCAACTGCTTTACCGTACCCTGGTGGGTTTGGGGGATCACCTGGAAATCATTCCGGGCGCGGCCCGCAGCTGGCAAAAGACCACCCCCACCCATTACCGGTTTCAGATGGCCCCCGGAGAACGGTTTTCCGACGGTTCTCCCGTAGAGGCCCAGGATGCCGCCGCCACCTTTCACGCCTTGATGGACCCGGCCCAGGCCAGCCCCTACGGGGCCATGCTGCGCCAGAAAATCCGCCGGGTTTGGGCCAGCGGGCCCATGACCCTGGAAATGGAGCTGACCGCCCCCTATGCCTCCCTGCTGGCGGATCTGATCCTGCCGGTGGTCAGCCGCAAAGGGCTGGCATCCCCTGCCCCAGGGCCGGATGAAGAAATTCAGCCGCCGGAAATGCGGATGCCTTTGGGCAGCGGACCGTTTGTGCTGGAATCCTGGGAACCGGGCCACATTGTTTTAAAACGCAGCCCCCGCGGGGGGATGGACAACCCGGCAAAGGACGCTGCAAGAAAAAAGGCTGACCGACCGGAAAAAGCGGACCGCCCGAAAAAGGGAAACCCGCGGGGTGCCGCCCGGTTGGAATTCAAAGTGGTGACGGATGCCAACACCCGGCTGCTCAAGTTTAGAAAAGGGGATGTGGACCTGGCGGTCAACGCCATGCCGCTGGAAAAAATCAAACTGTTTACCCTGGCTCCGCTTTCCGCCGCCTACCGGGTGATGGAGGCTCCGGGTTTGTCCTACCAATACCTGGGGTTCAACCTGACGTCCAAACCCCTGGATGACCCCAGAGTGCGGCGGGCCATCGCCATGGCGGTGAACCTGCCAGCCCTGATCGCCCGGCGGCAGGCGGGCCATTCCACCCCTGCCACGGGGTTGTTTCCCCAAACCAGCCCCTGGTCCCGGCCCCCCGGCCCCCAGGACCCGGTTTTCAACCCGGATGAGGCCGCCCGGCTGTTGGACAATGCCGGATACCCCCTCCGCGAAGGGGAACGGTTTCGTCTGGAATACAAAACCACCACGGACCGTTCCGCCGTGGCTCAGGCCCGGGCCATCTCGGCGGACCTGGCCCGTGTTGGAATTCATGTGGAGGTGCGGTCTTTTGAATGGGGCACCTATTACCAGGATATTCAGCGGGGAAACTTTCAACTGTTTTCCCTGCGCTGGATCGGGGTGACGGACCCCGATTTTTTGTTTGATCTGTACCACAGCGGGCAGATTCCCCCGGTGGGGAAAAACCGGAACCGCTACCGAAACCCGCGGGTGGACCGGCTGCTGGAGGCGGGCCGTCTGGAGCAAAACCCTGTCCGCCGGGCCGCTATTTATGGTCAGGCCCAGGAAATCCTGGCGGCAGACCTGCCGGTGGTGCCCATGTGGCACAACAACAACATCGCCGTGGTCAACCGCCGGGTTCACGGATTCAGGCTGCACCCTTCCGGGGGGTTTCAATACCTGCCCCTGGCTTATAAAAGCCCAGAAAGCCCGGAGAAGGATTCAAACAATTTTTAAGGGGGCGCCGCCCCGATTTGCTTACCTGGGATCAACCAATGACTTATCTGACCCGAAGATTGTTGTGGACCTTTCCGGTGTTGTTGGGGGTGATGAGTCTGGTGTTTTTGTTGATTCATCTGGTGCCGGGGGACCCGGTGGAAATCATGCTGGGAGAAAACGCCCTGCCCGCGGACCTATCGGCCTTGCGCAGCAAACTGGGGTTGGACCGATCTCTGCCGGTCCAGTACGGAGATTTTATCACCGCCACCTTAAGGGGGGACCTGGGGGAATCCTTCACCAGCCGCCGCCCGGTGACGGGGTTGATTTTGGAAAGGCTGCCCGCCACCCTGGAACTGATGGCTGGGGCCATGGCGGTGGCGTTTGCCCTGGCTCTGCCCCTGGGGATTTTGGCCGCCCTGCGCCACGGCAAATGGCAGGACCGACTGGCCACCGCGTTTTCTCTGGTGGGGGTGGCCATGCCCAACTTTTGGCTGGGTCCTTTGTTGATTTTGGTGTTCGCCATTTACCTGGATTGGCTGCCGGTGAATGAGCGGGGGGGGCTGGCCCATCTGGTGCTGCCCGCCCTGACTTTGGGGACCTCCATGGCGGCGTTGCTGTCCCGCATGATTCACTCTTCCCTGCTGGAAGTGCTGGGGGAGGATTTCATCCGCACCGCCAGGGCCAAAGGGTTGGCCGAAAGGGTGGTGGTGGTCCGCCACGGCCTGCCCAACAGCCTGATCCCGGTCATCACCGTGGCCGGATTGCAAATCGGGGCGCTGCTGTCCGGCGCCATCATCACCGAATCCATTTTTGACTGGCCGGGACTGGGTTCCCTGCTGCTGGAATCCATCAACACCCGCGATTATCCCTTGACCCAGGGGTGCGTGCTGACCATCGCCCTCAGTTACATTCTGGTAAATCTGGCCACGGATATGCTGTATGCCTGGGTGGACCCAAGGATACGACTGCGATGAAACCATCCACCCGACATTTGGTGTTGACAGCCTGTCTGCTGGGGGTTTTTTTTGTGATTCCCGCCCTGCTGGCCCCCTGGCTGGCCCCCCACGACCCCCTGGAGGTGGACCTCAAGGGTGCCCTGGAGCCTCTGGGCGGCGGCTATCCTTTGGGCCGGGACGACCAGGGGGCCGATATTCTCAGCCGTCTTTTGTACGGAGCGCGCATCTCCCTGCTGGTGGGGGTGGGATCGGTGGCGGTATCGGCCGTGCTGGGGGTGGCCCTGGGGATGATCAGCGGCTATCTGGGGGGATGGGTGGATATGTTGATCATGCGGCTGGTGGATGTGTTCATGGCATTTCCGGGATTGTTGCTGGCCATCGCCCTGGTGGCGGTTCTGGGGCCGGGGCTTTCCAACGTGGTGCTGGCCCTGACCGCCCTGGGGTGGACCGGATTCGCCCGGCTGGCCAGGGGGCAGGTTCTGGGGGTGATGGAAAAGGATTATATCCGGGCCGCCCGGGGATTGGGGGTGGGGCCTTTGCGGCTGATGGGCCGCCATATTCTGCCCAACATCATGGCCCCGGTGGTGGTGCAGGCCAGCTTCGCGGTGGCCAGCGCCATCCTGGCAGAGGCCTCCCTCAGCTTTCTGGGATTGGGCGCCCCCCCCGGCACCCCCAGCTGGGGAGCCATGCTGGCCGAAGGCCGCCATGTGTTGTGGGAAGCCCCCCTGGTTTCCCTGTTTCCGGGTCTGGCCATCATGGGGGTGGTTTTGGGGTTTAATCTGCTGGGGGATGCCTTAAACGATTACCTGGACCCCAAAAGACGCAGATAAACCCCAAAAAGAAAGGCACCAGCCAGCCTGCGGCGTTTGGAGCCGACAGGCGACACAACGCAGGGCTGTGCTGGTGCTGGACAGGAACCCCAAAAAGAAAGGCGGCGCAAGCCCGGCCAAAAGGGCCGAAAGGCCCGTGCCGGTGCTGG
>JAOUFO010000074.1 GCA_029858165.1 Deltaproteobacteria bacterium
CATGTTTGACCCGAAAAAAAGTAACCCGCCGGTTTGAGGATATGCTTTCGCACATAGCCTTGGCGGGTTTTGTTATTAACAATAATACATAAAATCCATGCTTTTCCCAATAAAAAACCGGGTGGGGAGAGCCGAAAAACAGGGATATGCGGCCGGTACCCCAGGTGTATGAATGAATCTCATCGGCGTAATCTCCGCATTTTATGGGTATGGGATGCGGGGGGTGTTCCCCAAGTGCCATATCCTTCCATTGCAAGGATGGGAGACACAGGTTGGCAGGAAAGCTTTAAGGGTTTTTCCCCAGAACACAGGCGGCTTCTACGGGGCGGGTGGCCATGTAATCCGTGTGGATGTGGGAAAACCCGGCGGCGCCCAGAGCCTGGGCCATTTGGTCGGCTCCCCGGCGGGTATCGTCCATGGTTGCCCCTTTTTTGCGGGGTTGAAACGTTAGGGCAAGGGTACCCCCCGGCTGCATGGCCGAGCGGATGATTTGAAGCACCAAACCCGGATCATCCCAGAAGAAAAAAACATTGACGGCCAGCACCTTGTTGAACATCAGAGGGAAGCCAGACTGGGTTTCAATGGCCCCGCTCAGCAAAGCCACCTGCCCGGATTCAATGGCCTGGGCGTTGCGCCGCGCGGCCCAGTCCACCATCAACTGCGAATGGTCAATCCCCACTATTTTTCCCCGGGGGACCTTGGCCGCCAGTTGTTCAATGGCCCATCCGGGGCCAAAACCCACTTCCAGCACAGAATCATCCGGTTTTAAATCCAGCCGCTCCAGAGTGCCAAGAATCCGCTCCCGGTTGGAGGGCCGGTTCAGCATGATCCAACCTGCCAGAAGGCCCAGGGGACCGGCCGGGTGGCCGAATTGCCCCATCAGGGTTTGGCGCAGATTCATGGGGTTGTCTCTGGAAAAAGGAGGAGAGGGCTGCGGAAGGTTTCATGGCGTCACCGGAAAAATGATCCAACTCAGCAAGGATGTGATTTCAACATAAAGGGATTCCGGCTGCGATTCAACCGGAAACTCCAAAAAGGATTGCAGACCGCGGGAGCGGTATTTTTCACAGGATTTTCACGTGTTCCTCATCAGCAATGAATAATCATTCCTTATTGTAGAGCCAGATAGAGCCGGTGAGCCTGGCTGAATGATTGTCAAACCTGTTTTAAGGAGCACACCATGTTGAATCCCAGTTTGCCGTTTGATCAAAATGCTTTTTATTTCAGTGATGGGAACCTGAGTAAATATAAGGATCTGCTGCATGCCCGGCTTTACAACCCGGTAAAGATGAGTTTTGGCCGCTGCGTGGTCCACGCCGGATTTTTTGACCGCTTTTACCAGATTTTTCTGGCCAGCAATCCCATCATTGCCAATAAGTTTGCCAACACCGATCTGACGGCCCAGAAAAAGGTGCTGAAACAGGGGTTGAACATGGTGATGATGTATGCGGACGGTCAGATTCTGGCCAAAAAGGCGGTGGGGCGCATTCGGGATTCCCACAGTCAGGGAAGGTTGAATATCCCCCCCGGCATGTATGGGTTTTGGGAAACCAGCCTGATGAAAACCATCGCCGAATTTGACCCCCAATTCTCCCCGGATTTGGAGACCCAATGGCGGGCGGTGTTGAAACCGGCTTTGGAGGTAATCAAGGGAGGGTACATGAATGACCGGTCAGCCAGGCTGGTTGCCGGATGACCTGATTTTTACTGATGGGATACGATCCAACCCCGGCTTCTTCAGAGGCCGGAGCCTGCGGTTGGTCCCACGAAAGATGTTCTCCACAGAATATTCACATTTCCCCGATACTTTCTTTACATTCATTCTTTATAAATAGAGTGAGCGAAACGCCCGGCAACAAACATGGGGGGCGGGGTTAGCCGCTGTTCCTGATCCAGGGAAGAATCATGAACCTTAAGCTAAATTATTAACCCAGCAGAGAAAACCATGTCCAATTCAAACCAACCCGCATACCGGAAATCCTTGTTTGCCCCGGAAGAACCCGTTGCCCTCAAACCTGTGTTGGAGGCGATGGACCCCCATCTTTACAACCCGGTGAAAATGAGTTTTGGCCGCTGTGTGGCCAAACCCGGATTTTTGGACCGCTTTTACCAGATTTTCCTGGGAAGCAACCCCATTATCGGCCATATGTTTTCCAAAACGGATCTGGCCGTTCAAAAAAATCTGTTGAAGCAGGGATTGAACATGGTGATGATGTATTCGGAAGGGTCGGTGCTGGCCAAAAAGGCGGTTGAACGCATCCGGGATTCCCACAGTGCCAAAAAGCTGAATGTTCCCCCCAACCTGTATATTTTTTGGGAAAACAGCCTGATGAAAACCATCGCTGAATTTGACCCGGAATATACCCCTGGGCTGGAAGCCCATTGGCGGTCGGTTCTTAAACCGGCTTTGGATGTCATCAAAAACGGATACCAAACTATCAAGTAAACCAGCCGCTCCCCCCAAGAGAATGAGGCCAAAGGAATCCTCCCCCGGCCTCACCCTTTCTTTTTTATTCAAATACCCCAGAATCCTATTCAATTTAACGTTTCTTTTCTAAAAATTCTGTTGTAGTGTTCAATTTGTACTTATAATTACCTTTTTATGATATTCTTTCAAACCAATCAACCCTAAAACACGCTTTTTAACAAAACGGGGAAACCATGGGGGAATTAAAACCAGAACATTCTGATGAAAATACCAACCCGGTGATGGCCTCTTTTGAAAAGTGCGTGACCACCCCCGGATTTTTAAACCGGTTTTATGAGATATTTCTGGTCAGCCATCCGGCCATGCCAACCATGTTTTCCAAAACCGATTTTAAAACCCAGATCAACATGCTGCAACAGGGGTTGCACATGGCCATGTTGTACGGCCAGGGGATTCCCTATGCCGTGCCGGCAATCAACCGTATCCAGGATTCCCACAGCAAGAAGAAGCTGAATGTGTTTCCGGCGTTGTATCCCTACTGGATAGACAGCCTGATGGAGGCGGTAGCGGAATTTGACCCGAATTTGACCCCGGAACTGGAAGCCCAGTGGCGGGAGGCGTTAAAGCCAGCCCTGGACCATATCAAAAAAGGGTACTGACAAAAGAAAGGCGCCCGCCAGCCCGCGGCGTTTGGAGCCGACAGGCGACACAACGCAAGGCTGTGCGGGGTGCTGGACAGGAACCCCAAAAGAAAGGCACCCGCCAGCCCGGCCAAAAAAAAACCTGCGGGGGAGCCGACCCCCCCGCGCCCCCCATTTACGGACTGTGAAGAAAGCGTAAACAGGGTCAAGGGAACCTCGTTCCCTTGCGGGGTTTGGGGCGGCGCCCCAATAAGAAAAGCGGGGGTGGGGGAAGTGGATTTACATGTTGCCCATGAACTTGATGCGTTCTTCGGGGGCGACAATGTGTGTGATGCGGCAGGAAAATTTTTCGTTGGAAACCACCACTTCTCCTTTGGCCACCAGTTTTCCGTTGACCAGAAAATCCAGTTCCTCCCCCACCATGCGGTGCAGTTCTATCACGGACCCCTGGCCCAGGGTCAGCAAATCGCTGATCAACATTTTGGCCTGGCCCACCTCAAAGGTGACATCCATTTTGATGTCCAGCAGAAAATCCAGGTTGCGGGACCCGGCCTCCCCCAATTTGGCCCTGGACGCCGCAACCGCATCCTCTCCGGTGCCGGAACGAGCCCTGCCCGCAGCGGGGTCCGCCGGGGCGGCCTCCCCGCCATCCTCCCCTCCGGCCAGCATGGCCTCCAATTCGGGGTCTATGGATAGATTATCGCCTTCCGCCATGGTTTTGCCTGAAAGAAGGGTTCACCTGAAGGACCGGATCACCTGAAACCCCCGCGGAACGATCATACACTGGCCGGGGGTGGTTCCGATTATAAACCACTTGTGGACTATCCTGCAAAATTCATCATGCAAAGATGGCACCTTTTACACAACCAAAATAAAACGCAGCTTCCGCCAAAAGACCGGCCACAGGTTTAGGAAGGGGGTCCATGGGCCGCTGGGCCATCCTCGTTCTGGCGCAATGACAAATTGGCGAACATGGTGAATTGAGGGATAAACGCCAGCCGCCGCACACCGATGGGGCCGTTGCGGTGTTTGGAAACCAGGATTTCGGCGATGCCCGCATCTTCGGTTTCCTTGTTGTACACCTCATCCCGATAAATAAACACCACCAGATCCGCGTCTTGTTCTATGGAGCCGGATTCCCGCAGGTCGGAGAGCACCGGACGTTTATCGGCCCGGCTTTCCAGCGATCGGTTCAATTGGGCGCAGGCCAGCACCGGCACCTCCAATTCCTTGGCCAGGGCCTTCAATCCCCGGGATATATCGGCAATTTCCTGCTCCCGGTTATCGGTGCGGCGGTGGGTGCGCATCAATTGCAGGTAATCCACCACCACCAATCCCAGCCCGGCTTCTGATTTGACCCGGCGGGCGATGGCCTTCATGGCCATGGGGGTCACTTCCGGGGTGTCATCCAGGTATATATTGGCTTCCGCCAGCCTTCCCGCGGCGGCGGCCAGTTTTTCCCATTCATACTCATCCAGGTTGCCCACCCGCAGTTTTTGACTGTCCACCTTGGCCTCAGAGCACAGCAACCGGATGGTAAGCTGTTCCTTGGACATTTCCAGACTGAACACCAAAGCCGCCTTGCCGGTGGCCAGAGAGGAATGTTTGGCAATGTTCATGGCAAACGAGGTTTTGCCCATGGAAGGCCGGGCCGCCAGGATAATCAGGTCCGAAGGCTGCATGCCGCTGGTCATTTCGTCCAATTCGGTAAAGCCGGTGGGCAGTCCGGTAAGACTTCCGCCCATATCCTGTTGTTTTTCTATGGCCTCAAAGCTGGCCCCCAGCAAATCCCGGATGTGGGAATAGGACCGGCGGGTGGCGGAGGTGGCCAGTTCCTGAAAAATCCCCTCCGCGGTCTGAATCAGCCCCCCCACATCCTCCGGGGACTGCCGCCCTTTGGTGGCGATTTCCATGGCGTTGTTGATCAGGGAGCGAAGCTGGTATTTTTCCCGGACGATTTCGGCATAGGCCGTGATGTTGGATGTGACAGGAGTCAGGTCCGTCATTTCGGCGATATACACCAATCCCCCCACATTTTCCAGCAGGTTTTTGGACCGCAGGTGGTTGGCCAGAGTGATTTCATCAATGGGGGTCTTCATCTCCGCCATTTCCAGCATGGCCTGAAACATATGGCGGTGGGCAGGGGCAAAAAAGGATTCGGCGGAAAGAAGGTCCATCACCTGATAAAGGGCCTGGTTGTTGTGGATCACGGCACCCAAAACGCCCTGCTCGGCCTCTTTGTCATGGGGCAAAATCTGGGATGGAGGGTTGTTTTCCGTTCTCATATTCCATCGGCGGAAAAAATTGAAACAGCACACAAGGTGACAAAACCGCCCGCACCCCAAGGAAAACCCCACAGGGCAGGCTTCCGCTTTTAAGCCTTAAAAGACAAGGAGAGGTCCTGATGCAATCTAACAACTTCAGCGGGGATTTTCCAGAAAGGCTTGGGGCCTGACCAGGAGGGTTTGGACCCGGATTGGGGCAAATCAGGGGTTGGCAGGACCGCAAGCCGCAATCCCCCTGTTTTGGCGGGATTCTGGAACCCTATCCGCTAAGAACAGGGTTCCAGGAAATCGGCCCGGCCGACTGCGGCTGACGGCAGGCTTCCTACGCCGGGGAAACCGGTATTTCAGGCTTCCTGGTCCGAAACCGCCGCGGCGGCAACGGGTTCCACCGGGGATTCGTCAGCGGATTTGGCCGCGGATTCCTCTTTCGGCTCCTCAGCCGCCGTGTCAGGAATCACCTTGATGGCCAAGTCCACCTTTACCGTGCTGTGGAGCCTGACGGTCACGGTGTGGCCGCCCACTTTTTTAATCTGGGCCGACAAAACAATATCCCGGCGGTCCACCTTGATCCCCTGGGCTTCCAAGGCATCGTGGATGTTTTTGCTGGTGATGGACCCAAACAACCGCCCGCTGGGGCCGGCCTTGGCGGTCACTTCCACCGTTATGTCCTTTAGCTTGTCCGCCACGGATTGGGCCGCGGCCACCGCCTCGTTGCGGTGGGCCTCCAACAGGCGCCGACGATGGGCCAGATTGGCGGCATTGCGGCTGTCGGCTGAAAGCGCCATACCGCGGGGCAACAGAAAATTGCGGGCGTAGCCGTCTTTCACCCGCACCTGGTCTCCCAAGGAGCCAAGGTGGGGGACATTCTGGGTCAATATAACGTTCATGAGCTTGTTATATCCTTATGGGTTATCGGCTGCCCTTTCGGGGCAAAACCGTTGGTGTATTGTTCTAAGAAATCAAGACCTCTGCACAACCTGTTTTTTCCCATCCCCCTGCCCCCGACACAAAAGGGAAGGGGGTTAAACTGATTGGAGGCCTGCGGCCCCCAAACCCCCGCTTTTTTATCAAAACAGGAGATGATCGGGTGTTATGCAGAGGTCTCACATCTTATAAATTCCCGGGTTCCCGGCCAGTTCCCAACCAAACCGCGTTGGGGAGGCTGGGGGATTATTGTTGGGATTCCTCTTATTGTTGGGATTCCTCCTGGCCCACAAGCCCCTCGGAAAATGAAAGCAGGGCGATGTTTCTGGCCCGCTTGATGGCGGTGGTCAACAACCGCTGGGTATGGGCCGTGTTGCCGGTAATCCGACGGGGGGTGATCCGGCCGCGCTCGGTAATGTAATTGCGCAACAGTTCCACATCCTTGTAGGGAATTTCCTGAAGGCTGTTCAACTCCGATGTTTTCCGGCGGGGGATGATCACCCGGTTTCCCTGAACTTTTCGCCGGGGATTTTTTTGTTTTTTTATTCTGGGCATGCCATTCTCCTGGGTTGATATTATCGTTCGCTGATTTTTTGGGCCAGGGAGCCGTTGTCTTTCAGCTCCTGGAATTGTTTAATTTCAGCTTCAATGTCATTTACTCTGACGGTCTGCCACAGAAGAATGTCCTCCGAATGGCGGAACAGGGTGTCTAATTCTTTCAAATCCCCTTCGGGCAGCGAAAAATAAAACAACTGGTAAATGCCGTATTCCTGTTTTTTCACCGGATAGGCCAAGCGGCGGCGCCCCCAGGAATCCAGGTGTTCCACTTTCCCCCCCCTGGCGGTCACAATGGTGCTCAGCTTCTGCTCCAGCCCTTTTTGGGTCTCTTCCGAGGTGGCGGGTGAAAAAATATAAATAGATTCGTATCCGTTCATGTATGTTGCACTCTCACAATTGGATTTTGGCTGGTGGGGGAATCTCCGGTATTGGAAACCCCTTACGGGCCAACTCCCCGTTTTCCGGGTTTGTGAATTGGGATGCGGTCGTCAGGCCGCCCCCCTTGATTTCCCCCTGAATCAGGGGGAGGACCAGTTTTCAAACCGGCCCGATTCCAGATATTGAATGATAAAATCCACAGCTTGTTCCACCGCGGCGGCCAGGATTTCAGATTCTTCCCGGCTGGTTCTGCCCAACACGTGGGATACCACAGACCCGGTTACAGGTTTGCCGATCCCCACCCGGACCCGTTTAAACTTCCGGGTGCCCATTTGTTCTATGATGGAGCGCAGTCCATTGTGGCCGCCATGACCGCCGGAATCCCTGGCCCGGATACGGCCCGGTTCAAGGTCCAGGTCATCGGCCGCCACCAACCAATCGGCCTGATCCACCTTGTAAAATCCCAGCAGGGCTTTTACCGAATGGCCCGAAAGATTCATGTAGGTTTGCGGCATGGCCAGCACCACCGGCCCGGCAGGACCCTGGAGTTTCAACACCAGGGCTTCGCATTGGGATTTCCATTTCCCCCCCCCCAGCCTTTCCGCCAGACGGGAAATCACCATAAACCCCATATTGTGGCGGGATTGTTCGTATTCCCCCCCCGGATTGCCCAGTCCCACCACCACCTTCATCACAAGGGATTCTCCCAAAGGGAT
>JAOUFO010000075.1 GCA_029858165.1 Deltaproteobacteria bacterium
GGGTCAGACTGGGCAGTCTCTCCTGTTGGCAGACTGCCTGGACCCCTTCACACCATTCTCCCGATCCCTCCGGTTGTATCCTCCACCGCCTTTCTTTCCTCCCTCTTGGATTATTCCATTTTCCAACTGAGGCCTCTGCACAACTCGTTTTTCCCATCCCCCTGCCCCCTTCCCAAAGGGAAGGGGGTTGATAGGATTGGGGGCCTGCGGCCCCCAATCCCCCGCGTTTTTATCAAAACGGGAGCTTTTGGCAGTTATGCAGAGGTCTCCAACCGTGTTTTCTTGAAATCTTCAGCCTTTCATAGACCGGAAGAAGGATTCTGGAAGGGAAAAACAGATTTCAAGGTGGAATTTCGCAGATTTTATTCCGGCGGATGATCATCAGGGGGGTGCGTGGAAAAGAATCTTTCTTCATTACTGATACGATAAGGAGATTTTTTTGGTTGGCTTCCGCCATGGTTTTGAAGGACCCGTGGCGGGCGTCTTTAAAATGAAATAAGCCATAAAAAAAACAAATTTCTTACAAAATAGGAAAGGAAAGTGGACCACCCTTTGCATCTCCTTAGCCATAACCCAACAAACTGTGGATGCTGTCAATCCTACAATGGCTGAGGAACCATCATGAAACCTGTCCTTTCGGCTGCGAAGCCAATGACCACCAGGGAAAAGAATGTTCAGTGGAGTATGTTCTTTCCCCGTCCTTACCCTCTTCCGGTAGGAGTTCGTGCCACCATGGGAGAAGAAATGGTAGGCATGGAGATTTTTGAGGATGGTCTCTCTTTTCGATCCGCCTACCCTTATCCTTGCGGCAAAACCTTGGAGTTGATTTTATGCAAGGGGGCCATTGTGGTGGACGCGGAGGTTTTGAATTGCCAGTCTCTTCCCGATGAAAGGGGGGGATTCGTCGTCCGCGCCCGGTATGTGGATGCCACCCGGGAAATCCAACAACTGGTTTGCCGGGAGGCGGACGATATGTGGAAAGACCACCAGGATTCCTCCCTGGATGAAACCCTGGACGAAGCCGCTCAAAAACTGGAACAGGCCGCCCAAACCGGATACCCGGCCAAACCGTCGGTTTCTGCCTGACCCAGCCCGGCCCCTTATTCCCCACACCCAACGGGGGACAAGGGGATTGGTTCCCCGGATAATGATTGTGGGGAAAGGTTGTTTATCACGAAGTCATCCATCCCATTTGGCTTTCCCACCTCTTTAGCCATTCCCCATTTTTTTCCTCCCGTTGTTCTCCTCATTCGGGCTTCCTCATATCAACCGGTGTAAGCGGGCCAAAAGGTCGCTTTGATTCTTTAGGGTTCATATTTATTCACTTTTTTTAAAAAACAAGTTTGAAATTTCCCTTGGTTTAGGGTAAATGATTTTGAGCCTTGGGGAACCCAGCGGTTCTGAACATTCTGAACCGCGGTGACGGCTTCACCAATGGAGATTGCGGTGATGGCGTTTTGCCAACGGATCCCAGGATAAAAGGCTTTCTGTTTTTTTTCAGGAGCGGATCCAATCTGGCGGGGCCTGAAAGTTGCCTGGCGGGGCCTGAGAGATGAAAGTGAAGGGGATCCCCGCAAAAAACATTCCCAAGGCAAATTTATTTCAGGTGGTTGAAGGGAAACGTTCAGAGACAGCCTTCTAAAGAAATCGAATTGTTTTCTCACAGGCGTTGATTTTGTCTCTGAGATGTGGTTTCTATCTCATCTTAGGGTTGTCACGCAGGTCGGGCAGGTTGCCCGGTACCACCCAAACCAAAAGCCAAAAATATGGCGGGGGCGGAGCCTTCCGCTGAAAACATTTGAACCCTCAAAAGATGGAAACGGGCTTGTTGATTCCTGGCCTGGGCAGGCTGTAAGGGCCTGTAAATACAGAGGGGGCTGGTTTCTTATTTTTTGAAACGTTTTTTCGGGATTCTTCATGAAAAATATCAACTTGATCGGCCCCTTTTGGAAGGCTGTGTCAGGGGGGCTGATTCTGCTGAGTGTGCTCTCCTTTACCCCTGCGGCCTTTGCGGAGCTTACCGATGCGCAGGTGGCTGAAATTCCAGCCGGAGACCAGCCCATCAAGTTCAGCCACAAAATCCACGCCGGTGACAACAAAATCCAATGCCAGTACTGTCACATCTATGCCCGGCGTTCCTGGTCATCAGGGGTTCCCCCGGTAAAGGTGTGCATGGGGTGCCACAATTTTGTGGCCACCGATCTTGCTGAAATCCAAAAACTCACCAAATACTGGGATGACAAAAAGCCCATCCCCTGGGTTAAAAAACACGATGTCCCGGATTTTGTGCGGTTTCCCCACAAAAAACATATCAATGCCAAAAACGAGGTGTTCCCTGACGGGGTGCCTTGCCAGAAATGCCACGGCCCCATTGAAACCCTGGATGTGGTGGAGGTACAGGACCCCAAGTTTGGCGAGATGGGGTGGTGTTTGAAATGCCATCTGACCATTCCCGGCGTGAAGGAACGCAAGAAAAATATCAAGGATGAAAACGGCAAACTTCCTTTTGCCATGCATCCCAAGGGACATCACCGACCGGCGTTGACCGATTGTTTGACCTGCCACAAGTAAAAAGAAGGAGTCATCCACCAATGAAAAACGGAATTCGCAGGAGGGATTTTTTTAAGACCATCGCCGCAGGCGGTGCCGCCACTGTGGCGGTTGCCGGTTGTGCCGACCGGCCTGAAAAACTGATCCCGTTGTTGGTCCCACCTGACAACATAGAATACATCCCCGGGATGCCGGTGGATTATGCCACCACCTGTCAGGAATGCCCCGCATCCTGCGGGGTGGTGATCCGCACCCGGGAAGGACGCGCCTTGAAGGCCGAAGGCAACCCGGACCATCCCATCAGCCAGGGAACCCTGTGCTTAAGGGGGCAGGCTTCCGTGCAGTCTTTGTACAATCCGGCCCGGCTTACTTCCGCCATGCGGCGGGAGGGCGAAAAATGGGTCGCGGCGGACTGGGATGCCGTGGAAGCAGAGGTGGCCAAAAAAATCAAAGGCCAAAGCAACAAAAAAGCCATCGTTTTGATGACCTCCAACCGCAACGGAACCCGCCAGAAAATGGTGAACCAGTGGCTGAGTGCCCTGGGTGCGGCCCCCAAAGTGGTGTTGGAATCCCTGGCCAATCACAATATCCGCGAAGCCAACAAAATTGCCTTCGGCAAATCCGAACTGCCGGTTTACAACATTGAATCGGCCACCTATCTGGTTAACTTTGGCGCCGATTTTTTGGAAACCTTTCAAAGCCCGGTGCGCAACAACCGGGAATTCGCCAACTATCATGCGGTGAATGAAAAAAAGGCGGCCAAAAACAAATTTGTGAACATTGCCCCCCATGTATCCCTGACCGGCGCCAACGCCGACCAATGGGTGAAAATAGCCCCCGGCACCGAAGCAGTGGTGGCCCTGGCTCTGGCCGGTGAAGTGATGCGCCGGAGCGGCCGGGGGGATGGAAATCTGAAAGGGTTTCTTTCCGGCTATACCCTGGAAAAAGCAGCTGAAGCCAGCGGCGCCAAGGTGGAAGCCCTGGCCCAGGTGGCCAAAGAAATCAGCAAGGCTTCCTCTGCCCTGGTTATGGCGGGGGGCACGCTGGTGGCCAGTGAAACCGGCACCGCCGCCCAGGTGGCCGTAAACATTTTGAATCATGTGGCCGGCGCGGTTGGGAAAACCATTCGGTTTGGAACCGGCCAACAATTGGATATTTCCACCCCGACCTCCGAAGTCCTGGCCCTGGTGGACCGGATGAAAAAAGGTCAGGTGAAGGTGCTGATCGTGGACGGGGTGAACCCCTTGTACCATCTGCCCAAATCGGCGGATGTGGAGGCCGCTCTGGCCAAGGTGGAAACCATCATCACCCTTTCCACCCAGTGGGATGAAACCAGCCGCAAGGCCCACTACGCACTGCCCGGTTTGCACACCTTTGAAAAATGGGGGGATGCCAATCCCCAAAGCGGTGTGGAATCAATGATTCAGCCGGTGATGGCTCCCCTTTTCCCGGTCAAAAGCTCGGAGGACACTTTGATGTCTCTGGGGGCCCGCATGGGATTGGCCGGATTCGGTCAGGGGCAGACCTTTAAAAATTATCTGATGAATGCCTGGAAAGGCAAAGCCGGCGGCGGGTCGTTTGATGCCTTCTGGCGGGCTGCTTTGCAAAAAGGCGGGGTGTTTGCCAAGGTGTCCGGCGGCGGTGCTGCTTTAAGCGGCGGAGCCACCAAAATGAATTTCCAACCTTCCAAGTTGAACGGGACAGGGTTGGTGTTGCTGCCCACCCCATCCCTGCGCCAACGGGATGGAGGTCAGACCTTCAACCCCTGGACTCAGGAAATTCCTGACCCGGTTTCCCATGTGGTGTGGGATTCCTGGGCGGACATCAACCCGAAAACCGCTGAGAAAATGGGCATTCACCATGCCCAGCAGATCCGGGTGAAATCCCCTTTTGGGGAGGTGGTGACAACGGCTTATCTCCATTATGGAATTCATGAGGATGCCATTTCCATTCCTCTTGGCCAGGGCCACTTTGGGTCCGGCAGCAAAGCTGCCGACGGCCATGGAGTAAACGTTCTGGACCTGCTTCCGGCTGCCACGGATAAAACCTCCGGTGAGTTTGCGTACCTGACCACCCGGGTGGAAGTGTCCGTGACCGGGGAGCCCTCGTTTTTGGTCCAGACCGACGGAAACCCCCGGCAGGATGACCGGGGAATCATCCAGATGATGTCATTGGAGCAATTTGCCAAAGGCGAGCCTCCGGAACTGCCCCATGAACTGGAATCCCCCCATTATGCCAGTGATTTTTACCGCAACGTGCCCCGTCCGGCCGGATACCATGAACCCTATCGTTGGGGAATGGTGGTGGATGTGGACCGGTGTACCGGATGTTCCGCCTGCGTGGCGGCTTGTTACGCAGAAAACAACCTGCCGGTGGTGGGCAAGGAACGGATGTTCCTGGGCCGGGAAATGGCTTGGATCCGTGTGGAGCGGTTTATTGAGGGAGAGGGTGAGGATTACACCACTCTGATGCAGCCCACCATGTGCCAGCAATGCGGCAATGCCGGGTGCGAGCCGGTCTGCCCGGTGTATGCCACCTATCACAATCCGGATGGGTTGAACGCCCAGGTGTATAACCGGTGCGTGGGAACACGGTATTGTTCCAACAACTGTATTTACAAGCAACGGCGCTACAACTGGTTTGAGTATGAGTTTGAAAGCCCTCTCCATTTGCAATTGAACCCGGATGTTTCCAAACGGTCCAGGGGCGTGATGGAAAAATGCACCTTCTGTGTCCATCGGATTGCCCGGGCCAGATTTGACGCCAATGACGAGGGCCGGGATATGCGCGATGGCGAGGTGACTCCGGCCTGCGCCCAAACCTGCCCCACCCAGGCGATCACTTTCGGCAACCTGGCGGATCCTGGAAGCAAGGTTTCCAGGATGTCCATGCGGGATGGAGAAGGCACCCCCACGGGGAAACGGGTCCGCCAGTATGAAATGCTGGAATCCATGAAAAACCTTCCCGCCGTGACCTATTTGCGCAAAGTGACCATTAAAAATAACGAGAAGGAGGCCTAAGCTTGAGTGCGATAACTTACGCGGATGTAAACCGCGATATCTTAAAGACGATGGTCCGGCCCAAGCCGGCCTATTATCTGTTGATATCCGGCTCTCTCTTTGCCCTTCTGATTGGAGGGGTCTCACTGGCCATCCAAACGGATGTGGGGTTGGGGCTCAGCGGGATTTCCCACCCGATAGGCTGGGGGTTTTATATCACCAACTTCGTGTTCTGGATCGGTATCGGCCATGCGGGCACCCTGATTTCCGCCGTGCTGTTTTTGACCCGGGCACCCTGGCGCAATCCCATTTACCGGGCGGCGGAAGCCATGACGGTATTTGCTGTGATGACAGCGGGGTTGTTTCCGTTGATTCATGTGGGGCGTACCTGGTTTGCTTACTGGATGATTCCGTATCCCAATCAGAGGATGCTGTGGACCAACTTCAAATCCCCCCTGGAATGGGATGTGTTTGCGGTGTCCACCTACCTGACCATTTCGGTGCTGTTTTTTATCATCGGTTTGATTCCCGATCTGGCCGCCATGCGGGACAGCGCCACCGGAACCCGGAAAAAGATATACACCCTGCTTTCTCTGGGTTGGACCAACAGTTATCAACAATGGCTGCATTATATGCGGGGCTACCTGTTGTTGGCGGCGTTTTCCACCCCCCTGGTGTTTTCGGTGCACTCCATCGTGTCGTTTGATTTCGCCATGTCGTTTCTGCCGGGGTGGCACACCACCATTTTCCCCCCCTATTTTGTGGCCGGGGCTATTTTTTCCGGCATGGCCATGGTGCTGACAATTGTCATCCCGTTGCGCAAGATTTTCGGGCTGGAAAAATTCATCACCCTCCATGTGTTGCAAAGTTCCGCAAGGCTGATTCTGTTTACTTCGTTTATTGTGGGGTATGCCTACATGACCGAATTGTTCATGGCCTATTACAGTGGAAACCACTTTGAGAGGTCCCTGTTTTACTTCCGTCTCTTCGGTGAATTTTCCGATGGGGCGCCCTTCAGGGATGCCCATTTGTTCAGCTGGCCTTCCCTGGCTTTCTGGACCATGATTTTCTGCAACATGATTTCCCCTTTGCCCCTGTGGCGCTGGAAAATCCGCAACAACATTTACGCGCTGTTCATCATATCCATCTTCATCAACATCGGGATGTGGTTTGAACGCTACAACATTATTGTCAGTTCTTTGCAACGGGATTTTGATCCGTATGTGTGGGGTTCCTATTGGCCCACCATAATTGAAGCCGGAATTACATTGGGCAGCTTCGGATTTTTCTTTACTTTATTCCTGTTGTTCATCCGGGCGATGCCAAGCATGGCCATCGCGGAATTGAAAGAATCCATTCCGGCACCCATGAAACACAAAAAAGCCCACTCTTGAGTTTGGAAAGGATAACACATGAGCAAGCCATTCAAGGGAGTATGGGGATCTTTCGAATATATGGACGAAACCTGTACCGTGATTCGCAACCTGCGTGAGCAGGGCAAGGATTACAGCGTCCTGTCCCCTTTCCATCACCACGAATTGCAGGCGGCCATGGGGGACCCCCAAAGCCGGATTCCCTTTATCACCCTGGTGTTCGGGGGGTTGGGCATCTTTTTCGGCTACGGGTATCCCAGTTGGACCGCCATGGAATGGGTACTGCCGGTGAGCATGAAGCCCACGGTATCCATTCCTGCCTATACCATCATCGGCTTTGAAATGATGGTGCTGCTGGGGGGGGTTTCCACCGTTCTGGGGATCCTGATTATGGGCTTCTTCCATTTACGGCGCGAAAAACTTCCCAAATCATCCTCATTTAAAAACTACAGCCGGTTTTCCAATGACCGGTTCGGGGTGGTGGTTCGCTGCGAAAAAGATGAAGCGGATCAGGTGGAAAAACTGATGCGTTCTCATAGTGTTGAGGAGGTTTACCGTGAATATGAATAAAAAACGCGCCAAATGGACCTTGATCGGTTGTTTGGCCGGTTTGATGATTTTTGGGTTTGTTTCAACGGCCATGGTTTCGGCTTCCGATGACAAACCGAAAAACAAGGCCACCCTGTGGAGCGGGTATGATGAAAAACATCCCTGGTTTGACGGCAAGGATTGGGATTGGTTCCGGGATATGATGGACCAGCCTTCTCTGAAACCACAGGAAGAGGGCGCCATTCAGAACTTCCCTTTGGATTCGGTTCCCCGCCAGGGGATTGAGGTGGAAACCCCGGAAAGCCAACGGGAATCCCAGCCCAAGAACCCTTCCAAGAAAACGGCGGCATCTTTGGCCCATGGTAAATTTTTGTTCCAAACCTATTGTGGGGCCTGTCACGGTCCCCATGGGGATGCGGACACCCCCGTGGCCGAA